>JAKEHC010000111.1 GCA_022615255.1 Candidatus Dadabacteria bacterium
ATAAAATTCTAATTAATCCTTTAATGAGTAATTTTTAGTTTATACGATTTTCACACATGCGCTATCAAACTTCTGCCGGTTTTATCATGATTGAATCAAAACCCCTTGACATTATTTGTTAGAGTCAAGCCCTAATGTTATTCTATTTATCATCCATACATTAAAACACCTAGCGATGGAATTAAATGATAACGGCGTTTCTATTTGATATGGACGGCACGCTGGTACAGACGGAAATTTTAAAAGCTGTGTCTTATGCAAAGGCTGCTCACGAGCTTCGACCATCGCTTAGAGAAGAGGAGGTTGTAGATGCATTCAAGGATGTAGTAGGGCTTTCTCGAAAGGAAGTCGCCCAGAAATTAATGGAGCGTTTCGATCTGGAGAAAGAGGCGAGTGCTAAAATGGAAACATTTAAAGTTCAACAACCGTGGCAGGCTTTTGTTCAACTCAGAATGGAGATCTACGACTCCATGATTTCCGATCCTGAAATTCTAAACAAACATCTTTGCCCTTATAATCTCGGGCTCCTTAAATGGGTAAGACAAAATGGATATCCTACCGGCCTTGGTACCCAATCTCAACGCCCGGAGACAATGCACATTTTGGAAATCCTGGATATAAAAAAGGATTTTGATTTTATAGCTACAAGAGAGGACGTGGAGAATCCAAAACCTGATCCGGAGATATACAACCTGCTGGCAGACGAGCTAAAAGTTTCTCCAGATCAGTGTCTCGTTATTGAGGATTCGGCCTCTGGCGTAATAGCTGCACTCGGAGCAGGTATGGGATGCATCGCAGTGACTACTGACCTTACTAGAGATGGCGTACATAAAATAAGTCCTTCCGAGAAACTTTTGATTGTTGATTCACCCTCCGAGCTACTTGGAGTGGTAAAACGCTACATTACTGATAAGGAATGAAACCTCCTTGAAAACCAGATGAGCGAAACTAAAAATCGAGAGAGATTAGAACTCCAGGATAGGTTAAAGCAAAAAGCGGCTTCGTACGCAGTAGATTTCGTACAATCCGGAATGGTACTAGGACTTGGAACCGGCAGCACAACTCGGTTTGCCCTAGAAAACATAGGACTTCGGATCAAAAACGGTCAGTTGCAAGACATAGTAGGCATACCTAGCTCCCTTCAGACGGAAAAGATAGCCAAAGATGTTGGCATACCGCTAACCAGCTTTGATGAACACCAAGAGATTGATCTGACCATTGACGGAGCCGACGAGGTTGACCCGCAACTAAACCTAATCAAGGGCGGAGGGGGAGCGCTCCTAAGGGAAAAAATATTAGCGCAATCAAGCCGACGTAATATCATAATCGTAGACGAGAACAAGCTTTCTCCTAGGCTTGGCACACACTTTTCCTTGCCGCTTGAGGTAATACCTTTTGCTTGGAAACCGGAGGCAAATTATGTTAGCTCACTTGGAGCCGATGTAACTTTGCGTAAGAGCAATGAAGGCAATCCTTACACGACCGATCAGAACAACTTTATTCTAGATTGCAAATTTGGACCGATCTCAGACCTTAATCGGCTAGCATCAAAGCTATCTCAACGAGCCGGTATTGTCGAGCACGGTCTATTTCTCGGTCTAGCAACGGAGGTCATCGTTGCGACAGAAAACGGAATTCGTCATCTAAAACGGAAAGGCATTTAGTTAGAGATAGATGTATATATGAATGAAGTATTCATTAAATTATTACCTTTTAGTAATTATTTGTTTTATTGACGGATAAATATTATGTAGCAACAAAAAGCGACATTATGGTTATAATAGAGCCATCGATTCTCTCAGCGGATTTTGCTCATCTCGGTGAAGCCGCCAAAGAGGCGGAAGCCGCCGGCGTTAAAGCGATTCAAATTGATGTTATGGATGGACGTTTTGTCCCTAATATTAATTTTGGTCCAGGAGTTGTCGCCTCTCTCAGGCCGCTTGTGAAAATAACACTCGACGTTCACCTCATGATTGTTGAGCCGGAACGTTCCCTGACAATGTTTACCGAGGCGGGTGCAGATCGGATTATCGTCCATCAGGAAGCCTGCATAAATGTCCACCGGGCATTGGAATCAATACGGGAATTAGGAATCGAAGCCGGTGTTACTATAAATCCGGGCACGCCTTTAAGCACCATAGAAGAGGTGCTTGATTTGGCAGACCTCGTTCAGATCATGACGGTTAATCCAGGCTTCGGCGGTCAAAAGTTCATTCACAGCCAAATAGATAAAATCCGCCGTCTGAGACAAATGCTTGACGAACGAAACTCTCGTGCACTCATAGCCGTGGATGGAGGAATTGACACCGAGACAGCCCCTTTGGTTGTAAATGCAGGGGCGACGGTGCTTGTAGCAGGTTCAAGCATATATAACTCATCTGGCACTGTAGCACAAAACGTTAACGCATTATTCAAAAGCATACGATGACAAACTCAGAGAACGATGAAGAATGTACTCAAAACATAATTTAGCTGGAGCTTAAAAAGGAAGAAAAATGGAACGATCTCCTAACTTCATACTTGTAATATTTGGCGCCTCTGGGGACTTAACAAAACGAAAACTAATGCCCGCCCTATATGCGCTATATAAGCAAAATCTACTTTCTGAGCGCTTCGCTATATTGGGAACCAGCCGATCAGCACTTTCAGATGAGGCTTTTCGTGAAAGGATAATAGAAGGTATAAAAATATATGGAGACAAAAACGCAGAAGAGCATATGCTTCATTCCTTTTCTAAAAATGTATATTATCTACCCTTCGATGCGGCCAAAAACCTAGACTATCCAAAATTGAAAGCCAGGCTTTCTAAAATCGATGACGAACTGAAGATCGAGGGCAATTACATATATTATTTATCCACTTCACCCAATCTATTTCCAATTATAACTGAATCGCTTGGGATAGAAGGCTTAAATAAAGAGGGAAATGGCTCCGGCTGGAAGCGTATCGTCATAGAAAAACCATTCGGACACGATCTCGAATCAGCAAAAGAACTAAATGAAACCTTGCTTAAAATTTTTGAAGAGAGTCAAGTCTATCGTATTGACCATTACCTGGGGAAGGAAACAGTACAGAATATCCTTGCCTTTCGTTTTTCTAACGGCATTTTTGAACCACTATGGAACAGGAACTACGTGCATCATGTAGAGGTTACTGCTGCCGAACAAATCGGCGTAGAAGAACGAGGGGAGTATTACGACCAATACGGCGCGCTTAGAGATATGGTGCAAAACCACCTTTTGAATATCGTTGGAATAGTTGCAATGGAGCCGCCTTCCTTTTTCGATGCCACCGCAGTCCGCAATGAAACGGTAAAGGTATTCCAGTCATTCCGCCCCATAAAACCCGAAGAGACGGAAAAGTATGTAGTGCGTGGTCAGTATACGGATTCAACCATACATGGAGAAAAGATCTCGGGCTACCGAAATGAAAGAAACGTCTCCCAAGATTCACGGACTGAAACCTTTGCGGCGCTTAAATCATATATAGACAACTGGCGCTGGGGTGGCGTGCCATTCTATATAAGGACCGGGAAACGTCTTCCCACACGCGTATCCGAGGTAGTCATCCATTTCAAGAAAACTCCTCATCATTTATTTACACAGAATAACTTATGCGACGTTAGGCGTAATCAGCTTATCATTCGCATTCAGCCGGATGAGGGCATATTACTTAAATTCGGGATGAAAATGCCTGGTGCAGGTTTCGAGATAAAAGACGTCAACATGGACTTCCATTATTCAGAGCTAAGCGATGCCTATATTCCGGAAGCCTATGAACGCCTGCTCCTGGACTGCATGCTTGGCGATGCCACCCTTTACGCTCGTACCGATGCAGTAGAGTCATGCTGGCGCTATCTAGACCCGATTTTAAAGGCTTGGAAAGAACGTCAGGACATAAAAATCTACGGCTACCCAGCAGGTACCTGGGGACCTAAAGAGGCGCATGAGCTCTTCGATAATCGAGACGAGGATTGGCGCTATCCATGTAAAAACCTGTCCACAGATGGGGAGTACTGTGAGTTGTAGAGGGACAGAACAATGTTCTGTCCCTACTTAGATATGAGAGAATGTTCTAGGAGGGAATGTTGAAACAAGAGATTTATACCTTTAATGACAGCCGAGAGCTTGCGAACAAATTGGCTGAATACTTTCACAGAACTGTGCGAAAAACGGCAGAATCCGGTGAGTCCTTGTTTGTTGCCCTCTCAGGCGGTACCACCCCGAGAATATTTTTTGAAAGGCTAGCAGCGCCACCGTACCGTGAAGAAACTCCTTGGAAAAACGTTCACTTCTTTTGGGGCGACGAAAGGTGTGTGCAGCCTGACAATAGCGAGAGCAATTTCAAAATGGCAAAAGACTCTCTCCTATCCCATATAACCATACCTGATAAGAACATACACCGAATAATGGGCGAGAACCCGCCTCAGTCAGAGGTCAAACGGTATGAAAAGGAGATCAAGGACTACGTACCTAAGGACAGGAACGGTCATCCACAATTTGATTGGATCTTTTTGGGTATGGGTAAAGACGGGCATACCGCATCGTTATTTCCCGGTTCTCCTACATTACAAGAAAAAGAAGCGGTGTGCGTCATAGCAGTTCACCCAGCAAGCGGTCAGAAGAGAATCAGTCTTACGCTTCCTGTTATAAATAGTGGAAAGCGCGTTTCATTCCTAGTTACCGGTGAGGAAAAGGCTCCGATTGTCGAAGAAATTCTTAAAAAGACACCTTCATCCTTGAGTTATCCCTCAGCCAGGGTTCAACCGGCTGACGGCATACTAGAGTGGTATCTAGATAAACCTTCGGCAAAAGGGCTTTAAGAAAGACCATATTCTTTATATTCTTCGATATTAAGAATAATGTTATATATCCACCTGCTCCACCCTTTCTACCTTCTCACCCAAAAACCTTTCTGCAATTGCAATAAATGTTTCCGAGACATCGGTAAGGTAAAACTCCCTTTGAGTAGAATAGGAACCTTCATTCGAGATGCCGTTCTCTTTAAGAGTCCTTTCTATCTCTAAAGCCGTCTCCTCAGCGGAATCCACAAGGGCAACGTCCTCACCAATAACCTTTTGAATAGTTGATTTTAGAAGCGGATAATGGGTACAGCCGAGTATAAGAACGTCTATACCGGATTCCTTCAAGGGTTCTAGGTACCTTCTCGCCGTAAGTTGAGCGATTTCTCCGTCAGTCCACCCCTCTTCAGCGAGTGGTACCAAAAGGGGACACGCCTTTGAATAAACCTTGATTTCCGGAGCCATATTTTCCATAGCCTTTTTGTATGCGCCGCTTTTAATTGTCGAGGGTGTTCCTATTACACCCACCTTTCCAGTTTTGGTTATTCTAACCCCTTTTCTCGCTCCAGGCTCAATTACACCCATAACTGGTATCTCTAAGTCCCATCTTAAGCCTGTAAGCGAAACGGCAGAGGCTGTATTGCATGCGACTACCAGTAGCTTTATGCCCTTTGATACGAGAAATCTGCTGTTAATCTGAGAATATTTAATTACTGTTTCGCTTGATTTCGTCCCATATGGAACACTTGCGGTATCGCCTAAATAGATGATGTTCTCGCCGGGAAGCTTTCTGAATATTTCCCTTACAACAGTAAGCCCGCCGATACCAGAGTCGAATATGCCTATAGGAGACGAATTACTTTTTGAATCAGTCATAAGATTAGATTTGGAAATAAGAATTTTTATATCTCTTAAATTAAAACATATCCATTCAAATAATTAGAATAGCATAAGAACGAATGGGTGTGTAAGCTCAGTTATTTCTGATAGAAAGTATCTTCGGAGGTCAACAATATCCTGAGTAGGGGCGAGGACACCCCGCCCCTACTTCCCGGCTCTGCGTTATTTCTCGATTTCCTCTCCAACGATCGTTATATCATCCTTATCTTCGACAATCGCAGCCAATCCGCATGCGGTTGCATTGCCCTTTGCGTCAAACTCGCAACCCCATACGGCTTCCTCTTTAGCACCACATTCACCCTCATCTAGGGTATATGCATACCAGCCGGAGCCAACAGGTTTCTTATATATGTTCCCCTTGTTGTACACTACGATCATTATACCCCCTTTACCTGCACCGCCATCTGTACAGGTGAAGTCTTTGTTGGCGTATATGTAAGTAACCTTGTCCTCATCGTCGTATAGGAAGGCAGCCGTCTCAACATTTCCATCGCTGTCAATGTCAATTTCCTCGATCCACAAGGAGTCGCCATCGTCCTTTGGATTCGCCGTGTTGACAGAAAACTTGCCGCTTCCAACCGCCGTTTTCTTATCCACATTAGCAGGCGGGTTTGGAGCCGCCCCTTTGCTCAGCGTTGCGGCGTTCGGCTTGGTGCTTACGCCAACCTCACCGGGAGCCGGGCTTGGCATATCGGCGGCTAGAGCGTCAGTAGCAATAACTCTCTCGACCCTAACCCCTAACAACGGAAGTGTGAGAATTAACGTGATCGCGAGACCGAACAAGATAGACATTCTTTTCATGGATAAATCCTCCTTTCTTGATTTCAAACGGAGTATAATAATACATA
>JAKEHC010000112.1 GCA_022615255.1 Candidatus Dadabacteria bacterium
AGACCCTTCGATAAGGTGGGCTGGACAGTCCCTTCGACAGGCTCAGGGCAGGGTTCAGCCCCTACATCACAAATGGGCAGGTGCAAGACCTGCCCCTACATCACCTGGGTTTATGGCGACCTGAAGGACGCCGCTACATGGAGACGGCTCGCAATGACAATCTTAGGAAATTACACGGTTAACTGTAATAACCGCTAATTACTGATTGGAGGTGAATTATGAAAATGCAGGCAGTAGCCGGGCATCCCGGCATAACTAATATAAATAGGAGTATTATAGCATTCGTTTTTGCTTTCTTGTTGTCATCTCTTTGTATACACACGGAGGTTTGGGGTGAAGAGAAGGATGATATAAAAAAGCAAATGCAAGAACTCCGGCAACAGATGGAGGGTATGCAGAAGAAATTGCAGGAGCTAGAGGATAAGAATAAGGAACTGGAACAAAAAGCCAAAGAACAAAAAGAGGAAAGAGAGATAGAAGAAACAATTGGGGAGGATGTTACTCCTCCGCCTAAACCAGGGCTTCTTCAGAGGTTCGTTCAGTCCCTAAACCCTGATATAAGTATCATCGGGATATTTTCTGGAGCTTATTTTTCTACGGATAATCCTATTGTTCACGCAGAAGCTGATCCTGAGAATACGGGGATTAACCTTCAGGAGATTGAGATCGGGTTTCAGGGTGTTGTAGACCCATATTTCAGATGGGATAGCTTTTTTTCGGTAAATAGAGAGAGCTTTGAGACAGAGGAAGCTTATGCTACTACTCTCTTTAGCCTTCCTTTAAATACACAGATAAGAGCTGGGTTAATGAGGAGTAAATTTGGGAGGATTAACCTTCAGCACAGGGAGTTTCAAGACTTTGTAACGCTTGCTCTTCCAGCCGCATATTTTCTAGGAGAGCATTTAAACCCTGTAGGAGCGGAGTTTAATTTCCTAGTTCCACTTCCTTGGTATGTAGAGTTAAGCGCCTCGGTTAATAGCCCTAATGGCTTGGAAACAACTACCTTTGCTCCAGATGAAGACGCAAATAATATTGGTTTGCTCCTTTATATATTTCACCTTTCCAACTTCTTTGAGGTTACGGATGATTTGTCTATCAGCTTGGGAGGCTCTTTCGCAACCGGCTCTAACGGTACGGGACCTGAAAATCGCTCTAACCTATATGGCGCTGACCTGTTTGTAAAGTACAGACCACTCAAATATGGCTCTTCTTACCAGGAGGTCTGGCTGCAGTCTGAGTTTATGTATAGACAAGCCGAAACACCTGAAAAAACCATAGACGATTGGGGAGCCTATGCTCAGATTGTTTATCGTTTTGCAAAGAGGTGGAACACCGGGTTTAGATTTGATTTTGTAGATACTGATGACCCGGTAATTCCAGTAGACGATGAAGTGGAGGCAGGGAATTTACTCAACGTTATAAGACAGGAGGGGGAGGAAGAAGAGGAGGAAATGCTGGGGCTTTTGGGAAAAGAGCTTAGATACGCCTTCATGTTTACATTTAATCCGACTGAGTTTTCGAGGATAAGGCTTCAGTACGAGTTTGACGATCCTGACTTCAAAAACGGTTATAGCGCTGTTTATCTACAATTTCAATATTCACTTGGTCCTCACGGAGCCCATCCGTTTTAAGGAATTTGAAAAAGGAGGTAAGTCTGATGAAACTGAATAAATTCTTAGATTTTATTATGATGCACAAATTCTATGGAACGGAAGTGCGTCCAAAAAAGATTGACATCGCGAGCGCTAAAGAACCGTCCCTATCTTTTTTGGATTGCTTCGTCACGTTGTTCCTCGCAATGACGTTCCTTATGGTTGTTTCTGCCCAAGATGCATTGGCGAAGGTAAGGGTAGTTACTTCCGTTCCTGATTTTGCATCAATAGCTGGAGATGTTGGTGGAGATAAGGTTGAGGTAGTAAGCCTTGCAAAAGGGTATCAGGACCCTCATTTTGTGGATGCGAAGCCAAGCTATGTTCTCCTTTTAAACAAGTCGGACCTGCTAATCTATACCGGGTTGGATTTAGAGATAGGTTGGCTGCCCGTGCTCGTTACAGGCTCTAGGAATTCAAAAATTAGCTCAGCAGCCTCTCAAGGAAATCTCGATGCCTCTACGCTAGTTTCAAACATTCTTGAAGTGCCGATTACAAAGATTGATAGAAGCATGGGAGACCTACATCCGGGCGGGAACCCTCACTATATGCTTGACCCAAGAAATGGTATCCCCGTTGCACGAGGAATAGCGGATAGATTAAAGGAAATAGACCCTGAGAACGCCCCTTACTATGATGAACGTCTCAAGGATTTTGTGGGGCGTCTCATAGCAAAGATAAAAGAATGGGATGAAAAGCTAGCTCCTTACAAGGGTACTGAGATTGTTACCTATCACAAAAGCTGGGTTTATTTTTCTGAGTGGGCTGGGTTTAAGGAGGTAGGCTATATAGAGCCAAAGCCGGGGATTCCGCCTTCCCCTTCTTACGTAGCAGACCTGATTAAGAGAATGAACCAGCTAAATGTAAAGCTGGTTATAGCTGAGTCTTATTACCCACAAAAGACACCAGCCCTCGTTGCAGAAAAAGCCAGCGCTTCATTTCTTACTCTCCCTTCATCCGTTGATGGACGTGAAGGGATAAAAACGTATTTTGAGCTCTTTGACGTAATTGTGGGTGATGTTACATCTAAATTAGAGGGTATGACTAAATCATTTAATTCCACTAATCAAGAGGGAGGCTAATAATAAGATATTGTTAATTGTTATTTGCTTTACTTAGGGGAGTTCCCTGAATATTGCCCCTCCTTAATGGTAAGCTCGGGAACTCCCTTGTGTTTGATTAGTTTTTTAACTCAGGTTGGTGAAAAAGATGAATATACCTTTTCTTATAAAACTAGAAAATCTTGCAATAGGATACGATAAAAGGGCACTCTTGGACTCTATAAATCTTTCTATTGCGGATGCGCAATTTTGGGGAATAATTGGTCCGAATGGAGGCGGGAAAACGACTCTCATAAAAACCATTTTAGGATTAATTCCGCCTATTGAAGGAAAATTGAGCTATGGCGAGGGTAAACCCTTGACGTTTGGATATGTGCCTCAGCGTGAGAACTTTGATCGTATATTCCCCATCTCTGTCGGTGAACTTGTAGTTATGGGAAGGTATGGACGAATTCCTTTAGGAAGCGGTATTAAAAAGGAAGACTGGAGGATTGCGATGGAGTGTCTTGAAAAGGTTGAAATACCTCATTTGAGGAACCATACGCTTAGGTCCCTTTCAGGGGGCGAGAAACAGCGTGCCCTTCTTGCCCGCGCCTTTTCTGGAGAGCCGGATGTATTGATTCTTGATGAACCCACAGCATCTGTGGATATAAAAGGAGAGACGACAATTATGGAGCTCATAGGGAAGATAAAAAAGGAGAACGGTCTCACAGTCATCATGGTTACACATTTTCTAAATACTGTGGCTAGGTTCGCCGACCATGCGGTATTGATTGATAAAGACAGCGGTATCTTTCGAGCGGGGACAATAAAGGAGGTTTTTGTTAAAGAAAATTTAAACAGGATTTTTGGGCTGGATATAACCGTGGATGAGATTGGGATATGATGAGAATATATCCAGCCGTTG
>JAKEHC010000113.1 GCA_022615255.1 Candidatus Dadabacteria bacterium
TTAGTTTCTCCACTACTATTTTATTCTCGAGTGTCCTACGAACCTTTTCCTCGTTAATCTCCCTTACCGGTGTTTTGCCACCTGGTGAAATCATCTGTGAGCCAGCTACAGCGCACTCTGCACTACTAGAAATTAAAGATACGGGAGTAAAACTCGTGAGAATGATAATTATAATTGATACTCTATAAATTTTGTATCTAGAGAAGCTCATTGTTATACAACCTCCTTTAAATAAAAACTTCATCTAACTGTTTTATAATGCAATTTTTATGCCATAAAACCCCTTTAAATTTAAAAAAATTTCACACATTAGGTAACCTAAAGGCTAGAAGGTAAAATTTAACATTACATGATTCAATACATGATTCAATCAGAAGCGGTCTCGAAGACGGCAAATGAGTCTCAAAACTATTTAATTTATGACGGGGAGTGCGCAGTTTGTAGAAATAGTGTTAAGGTGGTCAAACGATTAGATAGCAAAAAGCTTTTTACCATTGTCCCATATCAAAAGATAAAGAATTTAAATTTAACTCTACCCTCAGATCTTCAGTTCGATCGTGAGATCCATCTTTATACGAAAACGGGAGAAATCCTAAAGGGTCCTGATGCCGCTATTTACGTTCTTAAAACAACTGTTTTGAGATGGCTGGGACTACTTTTAGGACTCCCATTTATATTCCCTTTCACACGAGAGATTTACTATGCCATTGCCTCTAACCGGTACCTCTTCAATCCTTGCACCGGAAAGCAGTGCGAGATTTATACCAACAAATCTTCTTTCAAATCGCATTCCGTATTAACAAGTATATTTATTCTAATTGCAGTAATTGGCACTCTAATTTATGGATTTTCTCTAGGAGCACTCTTACCCGACCTAACAGGGGCAGAAGGAGCAATAAAATTTACATTAGCAACAGGAATTAGCTTGATTTTTGTCATGCCTATACTCAGCCTTGTTGCAAAGGGCTCATATGAGATATTCCTTTCTCTTATTTACAGGTGCTTTTTAACCATCACGGTTGGCGTCGGTCTAGTCCTCCTTCTTTCTTTGCTAAATGCAATATTTATTGTCACAGATCTACCTGAGAATTTAGGAAAGCTTACGAATATCATCTGCCTTATCGTAATCAACATAATTATGGCTTACACCTTTATCAAACTTGCAGAGCAGGTTAAAGTCTCAAAACTAGCCTCTCTTTCCTGGTTTGTCCTCCTAGACTTAGTTGGAGTTCTTCTCTTCAGTATTTTAAGGGTCTTCTAAGAAGAATACGGTCTGCTATTTCCTATATATCTCGATCTAATCCTAATCCTTCGCCTCCATTCCCTTCTTTGTCCCCTATGAGTTCAAGGTATCGTAATACCACAAGCATTTACCATAGCATTACCTTCTACCTCAAAATCACTACCCACATCTCCGTCGATTATGCAGCTACCGCCATCCAGATCAACTAGTGGGGTGCCTTTAGCCTCAACCCCATTTTGACCACCGAAAATATCAATAACACCGGTAGCAAACAGATTCACTTCTGATGTGCCTACGGCGCTAATTCCATTTCCCCCTGCTGAAATGTCAATGTCCCCACTGCCACTTGCATCCAAGATAACAGTTGCATTACCTACAGTGCTAATACCATCTCCACTAGCATCGCAAATAATATCCCCGTCTGTTGTTGCGAGCGTTACCTCGGCTCCGCCTTCAGCACGAATACACCTCTCACAATCGGTTAGTATGATATTCTCGGGGTCAATATTAAGTGTGCAATTACCACCAACCCTTATGCAATCTCCTCCTTCTCCATCAATCACAAGGTCTACGTCATCTTCCTTGACAATTTCAATAAAACCGGTTTCACAATTGATGGTGCCATCTATTTCCATCTCCTCAACTATAACCTCGTCCGGCTGGAGAACAACAACTATAATCAGCACGATACTTGCGGGGACAAAGATTACTATAGAAGCGTCGAAATCAGGGAAAACTAAAGTCACATTACCAGGAGAGACAGTTAAAATGAAATTACCATCTGAATCTGTAGTACTAGTGTCAACGGTAACCCCTCCCTGTAGTGCTATCACTGTGATTCCGGAAACCCCAGAACCCTGGGCATTGGCGGTTTTTGAAAAGCTGAAAAAGTCTTTAAATAAAGTTAACATAGATGGCTCTTCCTTCCTCGGTGCCATTGCTACAACGTCTGCCACGTTTCCATTTATGGTGCTTGTCCCACCCGCTTGACCACCACCGCCTCCACCTCCTCCACCACAGCTTAAGAGGGTTATTGAGATAACCAATGTTAACGCTAAAAAAAGTGATATGTTTTTTGGGAATTTTTTCATCACTCTATCCTCCTTTCGCCCTAAGCAATAAAAGGCTTTGAGCTGAACTCCGCTATTATTCACTCCCTCCTTGTAGTGTTTTAACCCTATTCTTGGCTTGTGCAACCAGTTTTCCATAACTTGAGTTTTTTGCCGATGCCAGGTCAATAAACTTTTGATATTGCTCCATGGCATTTTCAGTTTCCCCTTTGCTATCGTAAGCAAGCGCTAGAGTTAGATGAGACTCGATGAAATCCGGGTTAATTTCAATCGCCTCCTCAAATTCACTTATGGCTTCGTCAAACTCACCTTGGCTTCCTAAAGCAACTCCAAGATTATAGTGGGCAAGTAAATAATCAGGGTTTGTCTCTATTGCCTTCTTGTATTCTTTCTCTGCCTCATCAAACCTTTTCTGTGCGGCTAGAGTAAGTCCAAGATTAGTGTAAGCTTGTACTAGGTCCGGATTAATCTCAATCGCACGTCTTAGATGCTCTGTGGCTTTTTCATATTTACCCTTAGTGTAGTAGATATACCCCAAGTCATTATGGGCAATACTTAAATTCGGGTTTAGCTCAAGGGTTTTTTTGATGTATTTACTATCTACATCTGCACCTGTTACCGTCCAGAGGATGTAAAAAGCCTCTGCATCGCTTGGGTTAAGCTCTATTGCCTTTTCTGCCTCACTTTTAGCATCTTTAAACTTACCCAAAACCCTATAGCTAGAAGCCAGAGCACGATGAGAGTCGCTCAGGTCGGGACCAAGCTCCACAGCTTTTTGGCTATACTGAATAGACTTATCGTAGATGCTCTTATCTTTTCTATTTATGTTTTGCTCATTCCATAAAGCCCAGAATGAATAAGCCTCTCCGAGACCAGCGTAAGCAAGGGCGTAGTTTTCATTCGTCTCAATAGCCTTTTCGTACTCAGATATTGCTTCCTCTAAACCCTTGGGCGTAAAAAGCAGGTACGCCTCTTTTCCTTTTGTATAGTGCTCTTTTGCCCTTTCCAGCCTCTTTTGTTCTGAAGAGCACCCAAAAGTAAGAAGAAAAACTAAAGAAACCAGGATAAAACCGAGAAAATATACCTTTAAAATTCGACCTTTTCCTATTTTTGTCAGTTGCCTATAATTGCTTAGCATTGTTATCCTCCCAAAAAATTAAGGTTTAAGAGACACCAAATGTTACTTGTTTTTTCCTTTATTATGTCCCACTTTTTTATATCCCGCTTTATTATGTTTCACTTTAAAAGACCCCTTGTGTCCATTATTACCCCCGTGCTGTTTCACTTTAAACGCATGGTGCTTATGGTTACCTCCGTTATGTTTCACTTTAAAAAACCCTTGATGCTTATGGTGTACGTGATGAACGCCGTGGTTGTGAACATGTATATGTTTTGGACCAGAGTGTATGATTACAGGGCCGGGGTACACAACTGGGGCAGAATACACTATAGGACCAGGCCCTATTATGACTGCTGATGGAAAGGCAAAAACGGGGGGAGCCACAAACACCGGAGCGGGAATACCTATACCAAAGCTTAAGAATACGTTTGGACTTATCGTAGATACCAGTGATACGGAAGCGAAAGTAGGATAGGCGTAGTATATAGCTGGAGAAGGGGCAACAAAGACCGGAGCTGGGATACCTACACCGACACCGAAATTAAAAAATACATTTGCGTCCGCTTTTGCTCTTGATACGGCTGAACATAGAAAAACCATCGAGAGAATAAGAACTACTGTGTGTTTTTTCATTTTTTCTCTCCTCAATACGTGCTTGTAGCAAGATTTAATGCAAAATTCATGCAGAACTGACGAAACTAAAGCTATTAGTAATTTCTTGATGTTTTACGTATACACCTACTTTAATCGTCGTCATCGTCGTCATACTCATAAGGCTTATATTTATATTTAATCACCTGCCCATAGGGACTAATTATTACAGGTGCAGGTTGAACATATACAGGATTTGGTGCCACAATAACAGGCTGAGGAGCAACAAAAACTGGTGCTGGTGCTACATAGACCGGAGCCGGAATACCTACACCAAAACTTAAAAAGACATTAGTCCGTGCCATTGAGGCTATTGGGATCAGAACAAGCGCTAAAATAATTAATGATATTAGTAACTTTTTCATATTAAAATCACCTCCAATTTTTTATCTTAAAATATTAAACTATAATATTTATGTAAGGTTTCGCATTCAAAGTAGCTATTGGCAATATCCATACCAACAGATTTAATTATCTTAGATATTAGAAACTTATTTAATTTTTACAGGAAGTTATAATTAGGTTTTTATAGCAGAAGAAGTGAGAGGCGTTTTACTGTGTAATAATGCACTGTGAAAAGTGTGTAAATCTGCACTGAAATTTTAGTTAAAAGGTATTTGCAAGTATGATATTAAAAAGCTATGTCTGCACATTAGAAAATGTTGTTATGAATTTCATCATTATCCAGATATATTTTTTGCTGTTTAATAACCTTGCTTACGGGGGCAAAGAAAATGAAAAAGATTTTTTCTTTTATATCAGCTCTTATTCTTACTTTCTTATTGTTATCGATTAATTCCCATAACATTCATTCCGAGGCTTTCCCAGAAGGCAAAATGGTTAACTACAAATCTGACGGAGAAACTGTTTCTGGATTCCTCGTTACACCTGAAGGCAAGGGACCTTTTCCTGCAATCATAGTGATTCAAGAATGGTGGGGACTTAATGATCAGATAAAAAATAAGGCAAAAGAACTGGCAAAAGAGGGGTATGTTACACTTGCAGTTGATTTATACAGAGGAAAAGCAACCAGGGACCCTGAGGAGGCACATGAGCTTTTAAGAGGGCTTCCAGAGGATAGAGCATTAAGAGACCTATTATCAGCAGTTTCTTATCTAAAAACGTTACCCATTGCAAAGAAAGACAAGATAGGGTCTATTGGCTGGTGTATGGGAGGAGGGTACTCGTTGTCGCTCGCAATAAATAGCCCAGACATTAAGGCGTGTGTGATCTATTATGGAAGGTTAATTACTGATAAAGATCAGCTAAAAAGAATCAACAGCTCCGTTATCGGTTTTTTTGGTGAAGAAGATAGGGGAATCCCTGTTAGCGGCGTTAAGGCATTTGAAGAAGATATGAAGGAACTAGGCAAAGATACAAGTGTCTACATTTATCCAAATGCGGGGCACGCCTTTGCAAATGAGGAAAAACCCTCATACAACCAGGCAGCGACAACGGATTCGTGGAAGAAAACGCTTATCTTCTTTAGCCAAAAATTACAATAAGCAAGGGATGAATGTCAATTCGCCTGCCCTGATAATCGGCTGGTAAAAAGTTATTAATACTACATATAACCTAGATACACAATCCGGATAGACTCTCATTCCCAATGTGTTTATTGAAAGTAAGCTGGTTCATTCATAAAGTAAACAATATGTATTTTTGTTCAGAGTGAGCTAGCATGGTAGTATATCAACTCAATGTTACAGGTATTAACAGGTAAAGCAAA
>JAKEHC010000114.1 GCA_022615255.1 Candidatus Dadabacteria bacterium
CCGCTTATCGTTATGGAACCCTGAATGATATCAACAGGGTTCTCGCCTCCCGTCTTTCTTGTATGGTGAACCACCAAAATGCAGGCTCCGCTTTCCCTTGCAAGCTCCTGAAGGGGTCTTAGAATCGCATTCATGTGCTCACCGCTGTTGAGCTCTTTGCCCTGGAAAAGGTTAATTAGAGGGTCGAGTATGACGAGCCTTGGCTTTAACTCTTCTACCTTGTCTCTTAAGGCATCCATGACTCTAATATCTGTCAAGATGCAATTATTAACGTAGAAGTGACAATCTGGATTGTGATTATCCGGGTCTCCCACCATCCTCCAGATTCTCTTCTTTAGCCTGATGTGTCCGTCTTCTGTAGAGATTAAAAGCGCTCCACCATTTTTTACCTTCTTATCCCATAGGTGTGTATCTAGTGAGACTGAGAGAGCCATCTGGAGCGCCAGAAGGGATTTTCCGAGCTTTGGCTTGCCAGCCAGTATGATCAGGTTTCCAGAGGGCAGTATGTCTTCTATCAAGAAATCCAATTCAGGCTCTACTCCGCCAACAAGCTCACTCCAGGGGATGGTGTTGAACCTAAACGCCTCTTTTGAGGGATAGCTGTAAACGCTCTCTAGTATCTCTTTAACCTCGGCATCGGACAAAGGCGGATTACAGAGTGTCCTGTTTATCGAATGTATGATTACCTGAGCCTCAGAAATCGCTATCCCCTTGGATTTAACCCTTCCCGCATAGCTTGTTAAGGTGGTATTCCTTTCTCCCTCCCTGGCGCCTCCGTTTAAAACCTTCATATATTTTTTATGCTCTTTAACTCCGAGGCTTCTTCCCTCCACCTGTGAATACAACTGTCTCAGACTGGGGTTTAAGGTAACATTGTCATCGAAGAAAACGCCATTTCTTGGTGTCTTGGCTAATTCTTTAATCTCAGGGATAGTCAGGTTGAAAAGCTCATCCACCGGGAGAGGGATTTTATATAACCCGCTCTTTGAGTTTATAGTATTCTTTATTCTCCATAAACGTACTTTATCGTAGATCGAGTAATCAATTACCGCTTCCTCAGGCAGTAATTTATTTACAATAGACTTAAAAATCTCGTGCAGGCGGGGGGATGGGTTGAAGCCGAATAACCCGGATGGAATCTCAACATGAAACCCCTTTGCGCCGCTAAAATATATAGGGACCGCTTTAATATCTACATCAAATTTGGTTTGTAGGTTTAGTAATATTGCTTTGGTTGTTTGTAGGGGCGGTTCACGAACCGCCCCTACAGAATCAATGTCTATAGGAAGGAAGTCTGAGTAGAGGCTTCCGCTGTAGCCTGAGACTGTATTATTCTCCTTGAAATGCTCTATCATATCCTTGGGATACCTGAAATATGTAGCGTAGCAATCAACGAAGTCCTTGTTATGCTCTGCCCTCCACCTCCTGGCGTAGGGGTTAAGCTCAGAGGATTTAATCAGATTGTTTCGATTTTTCACACCGTCAAATGCGGTGTCTATGTAGATGTAGTCCGGGTAGAGCATAATGTTTTATTTGTCATGCTGAGCGCTTCGCTTTGCTCAGGGTCATCGCAATAACGCCACAGAGGGGATCGCCTCTTTAATATCCTCCCCTTTTTCATAAAGTAGAGACACGCCATGGCGTGTCTCT
This sequence comes from Candidatus Dadabacteria bacterium, assembly GCA_022615255.1. Classification (GTDB taxonomy): domain Bacteria; phylum Desulfobacterota_D; class UBA1144; order Nemesobacterales; family CSP1-2; genus CSP1-2. The sequence goes on from JAKEHC010000114.1 coordinate 1,651, forward strand.
ACAATAACGTAGGGGAACCATTCTTGGATTTTACAAGAAGGTGTATAGCCTTATCTAGTGCACGGTGCAAGAAAATGGGCGTTGAGGATGGAAACCGCATCTTATCTTTGAATTCATAAGGGCTTTGTCGGGGGTTTGATTCCTGCCGCCACTAAGAACCCCTTTTATTTAGTTTTGTTACGCTCTGTATGCGTCCGTTGGAAGCTTCGCCATAATGTAGTCTGTCCATAATATCCCTTACAAAGAGAGGTGCTTGACTTTACTGCATAATTGATGAGTGACATATTTGGGTTTATCCTATTCTTTAATATTCCTTGTGGCAGAGAAGAAGGTAGGAATGTTAATGATGAAAAACTTTAGAGAAATATTTTAGTGTCCCGCGACATTTGAGTTGTTTGTAGAAGAGTGAGGCGCTAAAAAAAGGCAGGGGAGCAATGGGGGATGAGTATTGAATATGGGGGGGTTAAACTAAGATGAAAAAAACCTTCTATTGCGTTAAATGTCATTTGGTATATTATGAGGAAGATGATTTTGTTGCCGGGGATGAATTAATCTGCGATGAGTGCGGTGGCGAGCTGGTTGAACGGGATAAGCACACTGAGTTCGACGAGGGAGGAGAGAGTTGAAAGGGTAAAGGGAGTCACCTCTATAGGTGACCCAAAATTTTGTCATGGCGACTGAACTGCCGAAAGCGAAAATAATGGAACGGGTTGATTTGACCAGTGATCTCATGATCATGAAAATCAAGCCGGAGACACCTTTGACGTTCAAGCCGGGCCAATACTGTACAGTTGGTTTTGAGGGTGTGGAAAGGCCCTATTCTATCGTTTCATCCCCGCATGAGGAGTCACTTGAATTATTCCTGGAGCTTGTTCCTCAGGGAGAGCTCACGCCCAAACTGTGGAGGGCAAACGTTGGAGAGGTTCTCAGCATTAGAAAGAGCGCGAAGGGAGTATTCACCTTTGATGAGAAGTACCCTAATCAGCTTATGGTGGCAACGGTAACTGGCATCGCGCCCTTCATAAGCATGATCAGGAATTACCTGCATCGAGGACTGAGTTCGCACATCTTTTATGTCCTCCAGGGGGCAAGCTACCAGGACGAGTTTGCCTACAAAGAAGAAATGGAGAAGCTCTCGAAAGAGCATGAGAACATTATTTACATTCCTACTGTGAGCAGGCCGGAAGAGGAACGAAACAAGAGCTGGCAGGGAGAGAAAGGGAGGGTGAATGTAATTGTTGAGAAGTATCTCGAAAAATTTCCCCTGGATACTAAGAGCACCCTGGTGTATGCCTGTGGTCATCCTGGAATGATCGAGGACGTGAAGGAGAGATTTGGAGGTAAGGGGTATAAGGTAAAAGAGGAAAAATTCTGGAGAGAATAAACAGTTATCATAACCTTTCTTTGCGCGCAAGTAGGGACAGAACAATGTTCTGTCCCTACTTGGCGGCTTCAAGAATCTCGAATATTTCACGATCAATCCGCGCTAATAGGTCGCTTAGCGCTTTGACTGAGTCCTGAAAAAGCAGTGGCATGATTACACTCGGCTTCATTACAGCCAGTTTGGTCGTCGAGCCATCCGAATATATGAGGACGTTGCATGGCATGCAGAGAGCGGTGAGCGCCTCAGCCTCGACGAACGGGCGCGCTAAGTCGGGTTGGCAGATATCAATACTTTTCACCTCCAATTTGCTATCGGGTGTAGCCACCATGCGGGAGAGATCGTAATCGCCCACGATGACCCAGCCAGCAGCCTCTGCCGATTTCCACACCGAAACGAGCGCTTCACGTGCGCTTCGCTTTGATTCGACCACATAGGTGAAGTCTTTTAGTTGCATGTTTTCTGACCTCCCATTACATGTGTTTATTTTGTTTCAGAATCCTTTGTTTGTATGACGATATTCGGTTCACGGTTCACAGTAAATTTGAAGACATCCTTTTTCATTTTTTCGTCTTTTTATTCCTGCTCTAAAACAAGATTACTGCTGCTATTAACCGGACTGATGCGCATATTAAGGTTAAGGAAAATTTCGTTGTTATCGAAACTGCAACATAAGATTGGCTTTACCACCCGAATCTCTTCAAGTTCTTATAATAACACAGAAGCGCCTAGTATAAAACGGAGAGAAGTAAGAATTGAATCTTTTTTGAGAACTTAAAAAATGCGGTTCTTTGTTTTCATAAACCCTTGTCGTGTGGTTCGATTCCCTCCGCCGCCACTACTAAAAATTCCCTGTGATGGGGTGTGGTTATGTTGAGACTGAAACAGGTATCGAGCCAATGACCTGCCAATTTTTCCAATCTACTCCGCTCAGGAACTGCCGCATTCTTTTTAGACAGAGTCCCTTGATCTCAGGGAGCTTTTCATCTGGAATGTAATTAATTTTGGATTCTGACATACTAAGCGGCATGCCGAGCTCTTCTAACCTTGACATTATCTCTTCACTTTCATCAGGGAGATGAAGGAATCCAAAAAGTTGTTTTAGTGAAGTGCTGGGATCCGTTATGAGATCTGAGTAGCTCAGGAAACAGGGTTTATTGGAAGAGCACAACTCATTTAAATCCCTCAGTGCGCGCTCAACCCAATCTAGTTGGTCACTAGTTATGGCTAGGGGGTCAGGCGACAAATATCTAAGATTTACTGTTCGATATAACCGTTCCATGAAGTAGCCCGCTCCCCCAAGCTCAAAATCTTCGTGCTTTCCGACTAAGTAACTATAGAGAAAAGAAGGAGACTTGGCTATTTCCTGCCAAATCTGAATAAACTTGAGCTTCGAATCAATGCAGTTAATCGGGTCTCTATGCAAATAGATGAATTTTGCGTCTGGGAAAAGGACGAAAACTTCCGGCACTTGAATCGATAAGTACGGGGTCTTCCAAAGGAAGCGCGTCTTATGCTCAAGATATAGGAGCTTTCGCATATAGTTTTTTAAGTCATCTAAGGTGGCTGGGTTATACAAAGCCTTTTGTTTATCGAAATAGCGAAAGATCAATCCCTGCGCCTCCTGCGGCGAATCGAACCCGGCAATAATATTATCAATCCTTCGGCGCATGCGGCTTCGGATAAAGGGACGCGCGTATTTTTTCGATAGAATCGGAAACATATCAAACATGTCGGAATAGGTTCTAGGGGTCGCAATCTTTGAATGAAGGCTGAGCAACTGCTGGAGAATCGTGGTTCCTGAACGGTGGGAGCCAATAATAAAGATTGGATTCTTAAGTTCTATATGCTCCCAGTTCTTCTTGTATCGATGGTCTTCAAGTTTAGACAAAAACGCTTTTAACTTACCTATAAAGGCGTTAAAGAAATGCTCGTTTTGAAAATACGCATAGGCAAAATACCAGAACATGCGGTATTCCCACATACGGGCTTCTGGGATCGATTTCATGTCTTCCATAAGGATACAGAATCTTCAACGAACTCACGTTTTCTCTACAGGAAAATTCTTAGCTCTACTTACAAATGAATTAGGCTCCTTCCATAGCCTCCATAATAGCTTGGGATACCCGATGAGTGGCTGAAGAACGAATTGCTCGCGCTGTCTTAGGGTAAGCAGGCTCACCACATAACGATGTAGTATCAATTGTTGATACCAAGGAATACTGGGTACCAGGTGATGCATCCAATGACATGCCTGTCCCCATGGCCCACCTCCTATAAGTAACCCCCAAAAACCTAACCCAAAGCTTCTCGCGCCATTCTTATTCTCTAAAGGCATCAAGTTGTGTTCCGAGAAATGGCGCAGGCGATCCATATAAAAACCAAAATGCGTGGAGAAGAGTACCAGCGTGAGAAAGGTGAATAGCAGACCGAAGAATTCTATCATTAAGTAACCATAGATTGCGTTATAAGACAGGGTTACAAGCGTAGAGTACATACTACTTTTCGAATATGATAATGGCCGATGAATCACGAAATCACTATAGTTTATTAAAACTCCAAACGGCAGAAAGCTCATCCAGAAGCGACGCCTGAGCACGAAATTTAAGAACTCTCCATCCTCCTCAGTTCCAAACTTTGAGTGATGAGAAAGGTGCTTGCTCGAATAGTATGTCGGATCTGCAAAGGCGATGCGACAAAGGTTGTTAGCGAATCCATTCAGTAATCTGCTTATATGTCCCCTAGGAGGAAAAATGAGGTTATGGGCGGCACCTTCATGTATTGAGTAAACAACCAGGGAGTACATAAGCCAGCTATGTATGCAACCTATAATTAAACTACAAATCAAGGTTATACCCAAACCGTTTCCTAGTTTAAAGAACAATCTCGGGAGCCACAAAAGAACGAATGCATCTAGAGAAAATAGGAAAGCTATGACCATAAAGCTGATTATGAAATGAATGTATTGATGTTCCTTGAACCAACGATGTAACGCCCGTCCGCGCTCCATTATCAATTTGAACTGCTCTGCATTAAGTTCTTCAAAGGGAGTTGTTCGATGATAATCCTGAGCGAATGCCAATTCATCTGGATGAAGTTTCATTAGGCTTTCCTCCTTACTATGAGGTAGCTGATGAAAACGCTTAGTCCATCTCACTATCGCTGAGTTCAGGCTCTAATATTGCCCGCGCCGTTAGTTACAATTACTACCTTTCATTATGCGCCTTTTCAAGGCATACACTCAACTTATCTGCTATAACTTGGATGTTAGGCTCTTCCATCATCGAATAGTGATTGCCGGGAACCTCGTGAATTTCTAGTTCTCCTGCAAAAAAGCCCGTCCAGTCTACTCCATTCTCTTGATTAACTGTCCCAAGCCGCTCGTTAGGCGTAAAGAGAACGAGCGGGCTTCGGTAAACTTTGGGTTTATAACTTCTAATCGCTAGGTGATTGTTGAAATAGATCCCTAAATGACTCTTAATCTCAGAATGTCCGACCTTACGGGTTTCCTTATTAATAAATTCGATATACTCCCCAACGAGGTCTAATAATCTATCATGCTCTACTTCATAGTATCTGTTCAACAAGAATATGACTTGGTCAGTAGTAAGCCCGATGTGCACGGCGAGTTTGCTCAGCAAGTCTCTGATATTTTTGTCTGCTTTGGTGTCTTTTGCAAAATCCATAAAGCTACTCCACCTCTTATCGGGTCCGAGCTGTAAGAGATTGCTTAGGGCTAAGGAGTCATTATCATCCAAAGGAACACCTAGGTCTCGGACTAAGCTCGTAAGAAAATATCCGATGCCCTTCGGTTTTGCGCTAACATAAGCGGTTTCCTGGATATCAAATAAGGCTAAAAGAGCCACTTTCTCGCCCTGCATCTCAAGTCTCTGAGCCATTTCAAAGGCTATCACCCCTCCCATAGACCAACCTCCAAGCATGTAAGGTCCCTTTTCCTGCACGGCTCGGATAGCGGAGATGTAGTGATCTGCCATATCTTCGATGCGTGTGAGGGGCTTCATTTCTCCGTTAAGACCCGGCGATCGTATAGCGTAAAAGGGCCGCTCTTTGCCGAGGCGTTGAGATAACTTGAGGTAGCAGAAAACATTCCCGCTAACAGGATGCACAAAGAATAAAGGAGGCTTTGAACCGGAAGCCTGAATCCTCACGAGTGGAGATGGGGTAGGGAAAACCGCTTCCTGATATACATCTTCTGAAGGTGATTTGCGGAGTGATAAATTTGCCTCCTGATCTAATGTTTCTAGAATTATATCTGGCGACTCTGGAGCTTTTTTCTCTGTTACCTTACTCTCAGGGGAAGCCTTGGCGTCTAATTGCCCTACTACAAAAGCAGCAAGACCAGAAAGGTTTACCCCCTCCATGAATTTCACAGTAGGCACGTTAATCCCCAATTCCGTTTCTATCTGGATTCCTATCTCTACAGCCATTAGAGAATCAATTCCCATCTGTAGAAGCGGCTGGTTGACATCCAGCTTTGACGGAGAGGCTCCTAACACCCTTGCCAATTGTTCGCAAAGGAAAGACTCCAGGAACTGTCTGCGGTCCTCAGGCTTCAAAGCCATAATTGTGTCGATGAGGAAGGCTTGTCCCCCTTTTCCATCTTCTGAGAGATTCGCTTCTATAAAATGGGCAATTCGCGGGGTTGGCGCTGTGATGTGTGTTCTAGCAACCTGCTTCCAGTCGATATGACTTACTCCTGTCTGAATTGCCTCGTGTTGTAATAACTCTCCTAAGATAGTCAAACATTTTTCGGAGGTCATTGATCTCATGCCAATATGCTCGAGTTTCTCTCCTATCTCAGGATTCGCGGCAACATACCCGACATCGGCAATCCCGCCCCAGTTGACTGTAAGAGCCGGAAGTCCTTGGGCGTGTCGGTATTGGCTAACAGCATCGAGGAAGCTATTTCCGGCGGCATAGTTACCCTGTCCCGGACTACCGAAAAGCGAAGAGATAGAAGAAAATAAAACAAAGAAATCGAGCGGCAGATCTAGGGTTTGAGAGTGAAGGTTCCAGGCGCCTATGATTTTAGGAGCCATAACCTTCCTCATACGCTCTTCATTTAATTGTAGGATTATAGCATCATCAATAACCATCGCCGCATGTATAACGCCTCGTAGCGGCGGCATCCTTTTATGAACATCTCTTAGAACCCTGGCTACCTGTTCGTTTCGAGTCACGTCGGCTTTGACAACAACTAGATTGACGCCAGCCTTTTTCATAGCTTCCACAGAGGAAATAGCCTCTTCCGTAGTCGCACCCCTTCTTCCCATGAGCACAAGATGCTTTGCGCCTCGCTCCACCAGCCACTTAGCCGTTGCTAATCCAAATCCTCCGAGTCCTCCGGTAATCAGGTAGGTTCCATCATTGCGAACCGAAAACCCTTTTGGAGGTAAGGGGGAAGGATCTGCCTCGTGTTCTTGAAATGACACGACAACCTTGCCAATGTGCTTGGCTTGCGCCATATAACGAAATGCATTTACGATTTCCGATACAGGAAATACTCTATGTGGAAGAGGGCGAAGCGTACCATCTTCAAATAACCGCATTACTTCGTGTAGAAGCTCTTGCACCATTTCCGGGCGTTCGGTGCACAGACGATCAAGGTCTATTGCGGAAAACGATAGATTATTCCGGAAGGGTCGGAGGTCCAACTTACTGTTTTCGTAAATATCCCGCTTGCCGATTTCTATAAAACGGCCATAGGAAGAGAGAACCGAGATGCTCTTAGGTATAGCCTCTCCTGACAGCGAATTGAGCACAATATCTACGCCTTTGCCGTTAGTATATTGCATAACCTCATCAGCAAACCCGAGAGATCTGGAATTCATCACATACTTGACTCCAAGCGCTCTGAGAAGGTCACGTTTGGCCTGGGTCCCTGCAGTCGCAAAAATCTCGGCTCCGATTCTTTGAGCTAACTGGATGGCGGAAAGACCCACGCCGCCCGTCGCCGCATGGATTAGAATGCGCTCTCCCTTACGGATCTGTCCTACGTTGTGTAAAGAGTAATGAGAGGTCAAAAACGCAATTGGAATCGTTGCAGCTTCCTCTAAACTCAGATGCGCAGGTTTTTTTACCACAAAGCCCGCATCTACGGTGAGGAAAGTTCTCAGTACCCTAGGGGCACAGAGGATTACTTCATCTCCTATTGTAAGTTCCTCAACGCCTTCGCCGACGGCGACGATTTTCCCAGCGCCTTCCATGCCGAGTGCTTTCCCCGTATATCCTCCCTCTAAGGCTTCATCCGGTAAAAGTCCCATTGCTATCATTATGTCCTTAAAGTTGAGCGCTGCCGCGTGAATCTCAATTTCAACCTCTCTCGGGCCCGGTTTCCGGCGCGTTACTGACTTGAGCGTCAGTCTGTCCAACATGCCGGGCGTAGTAATCTCCACGGTGAACGGTTGATTGTTTCTAGTCAGGACCTTTTTCTTAGACCTCCTATGAATGCTCTCACGCGACACACGGGCAAGTCTGTGTACGTAACGCGCCTTGCCTCTTAGGGCAACCTCATCCTCCTTGTCTTCCAACCACAGTTCTTCAAAGAGAGATTGAATCTCTTCCGGGTAAATAGTCGAGCTTAAATCTATAATCTTGCTTCGAAGATTTGGGTGTTCATTAGCTAGGACCCTGGAAAACCCCCAAAGAGGAGCCTGAGCGACTGAAAGCGATTTGTCTCTCTCCTTAATCCTCTCCGCCCCGCTTGTTACAAGAAAGATACGAGGAATATCGCTTGAGTCCGCTCTGGTTAAAGCCTGAACTAGGTGCAGAACGGTTATGGAACCTAAATCCATAGCCTTATCCAATGAGAAGGGACTGGTATCTCCATCATGCGGCGTATCAAGGCTCCATAGATGTATGACGCCTCGCCATACGGGACGACCCTCAAGGGATTCTCGAACAACTTTCTGTATGTCCTCCAACCTCCCCGGACGAATGTGAAAATGGTTTTCGTTGATGCGTTTATACCGTTCGCCGGCTGAGATAATAGCGGAAGTCTCCCCAAGGTTCTCAAGGCGCTCCCCGATATTCCGTCCCACGCCCTTATTGTCGGTAAAAATCAACCAGGTTCCGGGATTTTCCGGTTTAGGAAGCGCAGGCTCCCAAGACGGACTTTCATCCCTCACCAGAGGTCCTTTAGCCATAATAACACTATGCAGGGCTGAATCAGTGTTTTCGGTATCGGTAATGCTGGCGACCTCCTTGAACCCCACTTCTTCTAGCAGGTTTTGCCAGGACTCTTGAGAAATCCATGGATCTTTCTGCCGTAAATCGTCTTCGAACAACCACCACCCCCTGAGCATGCCGAATATTAAAATGGCGAAGGCTTTAGTATGAGTTCCTTCTAATAGAACAAGCAGACCCTCGGATGCGAGTAGTTTTTTCACACGATAGAGGGTATCTCTGAGATTCCTTGTGGCGTGAAGGACGTCTGATGCGAGAATCATGTCAAATGAGTGCTCGCAAAATCCCTGCTCAACAGGGTCTTTTTCGATGTCCAAAATCTGGTATCGAACAAATGGGTAATAGTGAAACTTTTGTTCAGCATGACTGAGGAAGAATTGAGTCACATCTGTAAACACATATTCCGTTCTATCTTGAGGAAGCTTCCTGAGCACGTAAGACGTCATCCCACCAGTTCCTCCACCTAACTCCAATATACGCACAGTCCGTCCTTCGGGTAACTTCTCTAGCGCCGTAGCGACCGCTTTTTGAACAAGCAGGTTATAGACTCGACAACTTGGCGAGTCTTGGTAAAGATGCTCAAGCGTTGTCAGCGATCCTTGAGGAAAAAGAAGCTCTAGCGGATCCGCTTTGCCACTCAGCACCTCAGCCAGGTTGTCTCCACACTGCCTGAGCAGAGTAAGTTCCGCAAGATAGGAGGGGAACTCAGCCCAAAGCGATTTCCATATTTCCTGAGGGTCATTCATTTTTGGGAGCCTGGTGAATTTCCATCTCCCGCCCATTTCTTTGGTGATTCTATCCTCTTCCAGCATTTGAAGCAAACGCTCAAAAAACCTTTGCTGCTCGGGAATGACTCCTAACCTCTTTCGTAGGGAATTCAAAGAAATCGGCTGACGCGTAGAAAACTTCAAACCGAGCTTTTGAAAGGCATTAAGTATGTATGCGCTAACTAACACCCTTAGCTTGGGGTCAAGCGATTCATAGTATTTCTTTCTGTCTAGCTCCCCACTTAAGCGTTTCGCTTCGGGCTTGAGACGCTTGGCTATTTGAGGCGGAGAAACCATGTGGTCTGTCGATCGATTGACTGAGGCTTGGTCCTCGCGCGGAGTCAACTTCCATTTATACTGATAAAGATAACCATCCGTTTTCTCATAGGTGCTGGGTACGAATTGGCATCGGAATCCATTAATCTTGGCAAGCGTCTTCCCAGTGTCATCCAGCAACTCAATGTCCGCCTTGATATGGCTTGCGCTCCGCTCCGTTAAAAGAACATGGCTGTAGAGTTTATTGCCTGGTCTCCCGTAAAGCTCTACGCGTTCTATGTGAACAGGTAAATAGGCTCCTTTAGCGTCATACCTTTTCTCTGAAGCCATGGCGCCTAGTATGACCTGAAAACATGAATCAAGCATGGCAGGATGCAGGAGGTAGTCCCTGATTTCCATTTCCAGGTTTGGGTGAATTTGCACCTCGCCTAGCGATTCTCTTTTCCCACAATAAAGATGCTCGACTCCCTGGAAATAAGGACCGTATTGAATTCCTTCGTCGTAGAATCTCTGATAGAAAAGGCTCTTAGGAACTTCTGTGCCGCAACGGCGGCGTATTTCATCAAGCGAAACATGATTAGAGGTCTCTGAATCCTGAAGGCGGCGTAGTTTTCCTGTCGCATGACGAACCCAGGAGCCACCCGCGCCGTCTGTGCGACTATAGATGTCGAAAGACGTTTGCTTAGAATCAAGTATTAACTGAGCCGTTAGCGATTCCTTATGGGAGAGTATGATCGGTCTTTGAAGCATTATGTCTTCGAGAACGCATGTTTCTTGCCCAAACGACTCCCTGGCGGCGGCGAGCGCCATTTCCACGTATGCCGAGCCTGGGTACATTACCGAGTCCTGGACGCGATGGTCACCTAAATAAGAAGGCATATTCTTATCGAGCTCAACTCAACAGCCCATGCTGTGTGCGCGGATTCCACCTGGCTTCCTAAGAGGGGATGAACCTTTTGTCCTAGCCTCTCTCTCCTAGATTTTTCCGACTCATGCCAGTGGCGTTCCTTCTGCCACGGATAGGTTGGAAGTTTTACAAAATGTCCCCCGCGCGGATAGAACCTAATCCAATCAACGGGGTATCCCATGGCGTAGAGCCTGCCAAGGGAAGCGAGCATAGTCGCGCGCTCCGGTTCCTGACGTCGTAGCGAATGTGTTACCGTTCCCTCCTTCCTTGCTTTGGAAAGACACTTCGAAATCGAGGCAGCCAGCACAGGGTGCGGTCCTATCTCGAGAAAGAGGTTGTAGTCCGCTTGAATAAGCTCATCAATTGCGTTTGCAAAAAGAACCGGATTTCTAATATTTTTACACCAGTAGGTGCCATCTAGCTCAGGTCCCTCAACTGCCAGGCCTGTAACGGTTGAGAACATTGGAATCGCAGTTAGTTGTGGGCGAATCCCCTTTAAGGATTCCAATAATTCTGCCTTTAACGGCTCCATCTTTGGACTGTGATAGGGCACTTCAACCTGAAGAAATCTGGAGAATATTTCTTTCTTCTCTAAAGACTCGGAAATCTCCTTGAGCGCGTCGGCGTCGCCCGAGAGGGTAACGTCGCTAGGACTGTTTACAGCCCCTAATGAAACTTGCTCTTCGTATCCCTTGATTAGATTCTCCGCCTCCTCGAAAGTCAATCCGACGGCAAGCATCGCCCCCTGCCCCGCTGTGCGTTGTTGAAGGCGGCTTCGATTAAAAATCACACGGACTGCGTCCTCGAGATTTAGGGCTCCAGAAACATAAGCGGCCGCAACCTCGCCCACGCTATGGCCTAAAACCACATCAGGCTCGATGCCCCATGAGCGCCAAAGGGCGGCAAGCGCTATTTGAATGGAAAATATGGCGGGTTGGGCAATCTGTGTCTCATGTATTCGGGAGCACTCCTTATCCGCTCTAAGCTCATTCAAGAGCGACAAATCGGAGTATTTTCTTAAAAGCTCGTCGCACTTTTCTATGGCTTCCCGAAATACAGGCTCTTCTTCTAAAAGCTCTCGTCCCATAGCCCACCACTGAGGACCCATACCAGAAAAAACAAAGACGGGTTTATGTGATTTCCCTGGGATACTCCTGCCTGAAGACATGCCTAAGCGGGTCTCCCCCGCAAGGAAGGCTTCAAGATATTCTGTCAGCCCCTCTTTCGAGCTAGTCGCAATCGCCAAGCGATAATCGTGATGCCCGCGACGCAAGCTGGCGGTATAGCATATATCCGATAGTGAAAAATCGCTCTGAGTTTTGTCGGTTAAAAAGCCTAACAAAGAATGCGCAAACGCCTGAAGAGCTTCTCCACTCCTTGCAGAAACTGGAAAAACAAAAGGGCCGCTGTTTGATGGTGCGGCAACAACAGGTCTGACGTCGTGAGACTCTGGGGCAGTCCCCAATATAACATGGGCGTTGGTTCCGCCAAATCCAAAGGAATTTACGCCGGCAAAGCGGGGTTCGCTCCCGTTACTGGGCCATGGCTCCAAGACACGAGGAATGCGAATCCTCAAAGTCTCAAAATCAATATCAGGGTTTGGGGTCTCGAAATGGAGGTTCGCTGGAATCCTCCCGTGCTTGAGAGAAAGCGCCACCTTTATCAAACCCGCTATACCAGACGCGGCTTCGAGGTGTCCTATGTTGGTTTTTACAGAACCTATGATGCATTCGTTTCCGGGAGGACGGCTCTTGGTAAGAGCGTTCCCTATGGCGTTCACTTCAATTGGATCCCCCGCAGACGTGCCGGTTCCATGCGCTTCGATATAATGGACCTGTTCAGGCAATATCCCCGCCTGCTCATAGACCTCTTTCAGTATGGACTCCTGAGCCAGACGATTTGGAAACGCAATGCCGCCCGTACGTCCGTCTTGATTTATTGCGGTTCCGCGGATAACGGCATAAATGGGGTCGCCATCGGCAAGAGCCTTAGATAAAGGCTTTAAAACTATGATGCCAGCACCTTCAGCCCGAACGTAGCCATCGGCTCCTGAGTCAAAGCTTTTGCAACTTCCGCTTGGAGAAAGCATTGAGGCTTTGCTGAAACCTATTGTTCCTTCTGGCCTAAGTATAGCGTTCACTCCGCCTGTGAGAGCCATTTCGCACTCTCCGCTCCAGATGCCCCGACAGGCAAGATGCACAGCAACCAGAGACGAGGAACATGCGGTATCCACTGCGAAGCTAGGCCCATGAAAGTCAAATAGGTAGGAGATTCGATTTGCCGCAATGCACATAGCCAAACCGAGGTTTGTGTATGCATCAATGGAACGCCGCTCTGTGGCACTTGTCTGAATTCCCCCGTAATCACAGGTCGAAATTCCGACAAAGACCCCTGTGTTCGACCCGGCAAGCCCCTCTGGCTGAAGTCCTGCATCCTCAAGCGCTTCGTAGGCAACCTCCAATAGTAATCTCTGCTGTGGGTCCATCCGAGATGCCTCTCTTGGAGAAATTCCAAAAAAACCAGCATCGAATTGATCAATATCCTTTATAAAACCGCCAAAGCGAACGTAGGACTTTCCGGGCTTAGCAGGATCAGGATCATAGAAAGAGCGAATTTGCCAGCGATCCGGAGGTACCGGGGAAATGGCATTAACTCCTAGAGAGAGCATTTTCCAAAAATCCTGAGGGCAATTGGCGCCGCCTGGAAAACGGCAACCAATGCCAATGATAGCAATTGGCTCTTTAATAGATGGTTGTGAAGGATTTTTAGAGCCAGATGGATAAAAACTGCAAGGCATAATTATGGTCCTCCATTCCATAATTCTTATATATTTTAAGAAAACAAATGGCTTACTAAACCGAGATTATAATTCAGGTAGAACTTAATATCAAGCAAAAGGTGATACCCAGGGGTTACAAGTTGAAGATGTCTTATTTTGCTCTCTTTTTTCTAAAAAGCACTGAATGAACGACGATCCTTATGGATACAGCCCGCGTATCTGTTTTGCTTGAGCGACTTGATATATACCGAGCATAAGGGCTGCCATACGCAGTGAAACCCGCTTTTCCCTTGCATAGTTGCTTACCCTATTGAACCCGTTATGCATACGTTTCTGAAGCTCTGAAATCACCCTATCCTTCGACCAGTAGTATTCCTGAACCCCTTGAACCCATTCGAAGTAGGAGACGATTAAACCGCCCGAATTGGCTAAGACGTCGGGAATTACAGGGATATTCCTTTCCTCAAGTATATCATCGGCATCAGTAGTAGTTGGTCCGTTTGCCGCCTCTACTACCATCTTGCATCTGAGTTTATGCGCATTCTCCTTTGTGATTACCCTGCCAATTGCCGCTGGTATAAGGATATCACATTCAATTGTAAGCAGGTCTGCGTTGGTTATTTTATCACCCTCTTTCAAATCCTGAATCTGTCCTTTCTGTCTTGGTATCTCTAGAAGCTCCTGAACAGGCAGTCCTGAAGGATTATAAATTCCACCATATATGTCGCTCACAGCAACAACTGTATACCCGATATCTGAGAGCTTTTGAGCCGTATATGTTCCCACATTGCCGAATCCCTGGATAGCCACCCGTTTCCCCTGGATAATTTTCTCAAAATGTCTTAGAGCGTCGTCAACTATGTAGGCTACTCCGTAGCCCGTAGCCTCTTCCCTTCCCAGTGATCCGCCTATAATAACGGGTTTTCCAGTTACTATTTCAGGGATTGTATAACCTTCTGTCATGCTGTATGTATCCATCATCCATGCCATGATCTGAGGGTTTGTGCCCATATCAGGGGCTGGGATATCTTTGTTTGGACCTATTATGGGAAGAATCTCCGCCGTATACCTCCGAGTGAGGCGTTCAAGCTCGTTCAGAGAAAGGCTAAGAGGGTCAACGGATACGCCCCCTTTTGCTCCACCAAAGGGTAGTTCTGCGAGACCGCATTTCCAGCTCATACCCATAGCAAGGGCAGCCACTTCTCCCATGTCAACATCCGGATGGTAGCGAATTCCACCCTTGCCTGGACCGAGAGTGAGGTTATGCTGTACGCGATAGCCGGTAAATACTTTAATATTCCCTTTATCCATACGCACGGGGCAATTTACGATTAAAGTGCGTTGAGGAGCTTTAAGTCTTTCCCTGAGCCAATCGTCAAGCGCCAGGTTCTCACAAGCCCTTTCAAATTGTGTAACTGCGTTATCAAACGCGGGAGACTTAAACAGCTCGTACATTTTCTCCTCCTCATTTTTAATATTTTGTGATACATCATATAAAGTGCACTAAAATATAACCTCATTTATAGGAGTGTGGAAATCCCTGGCTCCAGTAGAGACACGCCATGGCGTGTCTCTACAATAAGAGTTTTTGTGGCGACCTGAAGGTCGCCGCTACATTAATTTTATCGCGGCTGAGGCATTTTGCATGAATAACCAGCGATTAAATCGGGGAGTGCCTGCGATCTACTAACCCTTTATGAAAGGAGAGAAATGAAAGAAGACGCTTTTATAAAGGCTGATTTAATATTCCGATGGCTAAAAGACGAAGGAAATTACGTCTGGTTGAATAGCCATAACGACACCCAAGATGATTAAAAAGCCACCCACGAGTTTAGAGATTATAATACCGTGCTTGCTTATCTTCTCCACAAATATTACAAGTGTAAGTATCCCCATCCACGATAGGTTCATAAGACCTACGACAAATAGGACAAGCATAAGCCCCCAGCAGCACCCTAGACAGTAAACCCCGTGGCTTACGCCCATGGTGAGGGCGCCTGTGTACCCCTCCCTCCATCTGTGCATGATAAAATGAAGAGGAGAGCGGCAGTGTGTAAGACAGGCGTTTTTAAG
>JAKEHC010000115.1 GCA_022615255.1 Candidatus Dadabacteria bacterium
AGCCAGATGTACACCCACTTTGGCACCAAAGTTACGGTTCTTGAACTCATGCCAAGAATCCTTCCGGGAGAAGAAGAGGAAATCTCCGATGCTCTAAGAAAATACCTTGAAGAAGAGGGTATCGAGATGTACACAGAGGCAAGAATTGTAAGTGCGAGTAATGACGGAAGAAATAAAAAAATAATGGCGGAGATAAAGAGCGAGAAAATTGAGTTTAAGGGTGAGGCGCTCCTTGTGGCAACCGGAAGAAGGCCAAACACGTCCGGGCTTGGACTTGAAAAAGTGGGAGTTGAGCTGGACAAGAAAGGTGGAGTGATCGTAAACGACGAGTTGAGAACCTCAACATCCCAGGTATGGTCTGCGGGAGATGTGGCAAGCGGAGTGCCTATGCTTGTTACCACAGCTGCCCGCCATGGTAGCATTGCAACAGAGAATGCCCTTACAGGAAGCCACAAAACGATAGATTATTTCTCTGTCCCTTATGCAGTATTTACGACACCAGAGGTTGCAGGGGTTGGACTTGGGGAAAAGGAAGCAAGAGATAAAGGATACAAAGTTAAAGTGAGCTATTTGGATTTTAAACACGTTCCCAAGGCTGCGATAATACGGGATACAAGGGGACTCATGAAAATGATTGTGGAAGAGGAAACCAACCGGATTCTTGGTGTTCGCATGGTTGCCCCAGATGCAGCAGATATTATTCAAAAAGCTACTCTCTTTGTTAAGTATAGAATGACGATTCAGGATGTGCTAGACACGATAGATGTTTATCCTACCCTTTCAGAGTCCATAAAGCTCTGCGCCCAGTCCTTTGAGAAAGACGTAACGAAGCTTAGTTGCTGTGCTGATTGAAGATTTGAATGAGATATAGAGGTACAAAATAGTATCTAAAATTATTGGGTCACTTGGATCAATTTTTGCTGGTTTATGCTGCATTGGGACACCGGCTCTTTTGGCTTTTCTTTCAAGCATCGGTGCTGGATTTTTAATTAGTGATAAGATTTTGATTCCACTTCTTTTGGTTTTCCTTGGGATTAGCATTTGGGGTGTTTATAAATCATCCAAGTCCCATGGGAGGAAAGGAAGCCTAATACTTGTCGTAATAAGCGCCATAGTGGTTTTTGCTGCTATCTGGTTTTCAAAGTCATTAGTTTACATTGGACTTCTAGGTTTAATTACGGCTTCTATTTGGGATACTTATCTTAAGAAAACCCGTAAGCAAGAAGCGGGGAAGGAGGTATGTTTATGACAAAGAAATTTGATCTCATAGTAATTGGGACTGGCACCGCAGCATCTACAACTGCCTACAAATGCCGATCCGCAGGCTGGGAAGTTGCCATTATTGATTCCAGACCCTTCGGTGGTACCTGTGCCTTACGAGGATGTGACCCAAAGAAGGTTCTTGTTGGCGCCGCAGAACTTATTGACTGGAATAATCGTATGAACGGAAAAGGAATCTCTTCGAAAGGCATCCAAATAAACTGGTCTGAATTAGTGCGCTTTAAAAGAACATTCACTGAATCTGTTCCGAAAAATCGAGAAAAGGCATTTTCTGATGCTGGAATTGCTACATCCCATGGCCGAGCTCGTTTCGTTGAAAAGACTACTATCAAGGTGGGTGACGATACGCTTACTGGCCGACATGTGTTAATTGCAAGTGGGGCAAAACCTGCAACACTGAACATACCTGGTGAAGAGTATCTTACTACCAGCGACCAGTTCCTGGAACTCGATAAGCTCCCGGAGCATATAATTTTCATTGGGGGTGGCTATATTTCTTTCGAGTTCGCTCACGTTGCTGCACGTGCTGGTGCTAAAGTCCAGATTCTCCACAGAGGTGCTCGACCCCTCATGGGTTTTGATTCAGATTTGGTGGAACAATTGGTGCAAGCGACACGGGATATCGGTGTGGATATTCGGTTGAATACTACTGCTAAAGCCATTGAAAAAAGCCCTGATCATTTGATTATACATGCTTCCGTGGGACATACCGAGCAAAAATTTGAAGCTGATATGGTAGTGCACGGTGCAGGCCGCGTGCCTGAGATAGATGACCTTGATTTAGAAAAGGCAAACGTCAAGAGCGATAAAAAAGGAGTCATAGTCAACGAATATCTCCAAAGCATATCAAATCCCACAGTTTATGCGGCCGGCGACGCAGCAGCCAGCCCTGGGCTACCTTTGACACCTGTGGCCGCCATGGAGGGGGATATAGTGGCAAGCAATCTATTGAAAGGGGATCATCTCACACCGGACTATACTGGAGTGCCGACAGTTGTTTTTACCGTTCCGCCTCTGGCTTCCGTGGGATTGCGTGAAGAAACCGCAAGAGAAAGAGGCTTAAAATTCAGGATTACTCACAGGGATACTTCGGGATGGTATTCTTCCCGTAGAGTGGGCATGAAATACTCCGGTTTCAAAGTACTCGTCGAAGAGGAAAGCGATCGTATTCTTGGAGCCCACCTGTTAGGTCCTCATGCTGAAGAGGTAATTAATCTCTTTGCCATTGCAATTCGATTAGGGATTTCCGCTACCGATCTCAAAAAGATACCTTATGCATATCGAGTAGTTCGTCCGACATTAGCTACATGGTATGATCCAAAGGTTTTGTGTCTCTAGGAATTGAGAGAGGGTAAAGAGGATGTTTTCATGGTTAGAGAGGGTTTTAGTTTAGTTGATGCTTGCTGTGACGGAAGGGAAACAGTTATTCTAAAGATGGGAAAGAAAACCCTTACCTAATTAACAATATGTAGTGACAAAAATAAATCTAAAAGGGAGGTAAACAGATGCTAAAAAGAATATTTCTAACCTTGTGGGGACTAACCCTTTTATTTGCGCTCGGAATTGGAATGCCTCGGGCGGAAGAGAAAGTAACGGGTGAAGAAGCGGAAAAGGTACGCGGTTTCATCGAATCCTATGTTAAGAAGGATAGCGCCTTAAAAGGCGGGTTTTTAATCTATGACGGAAAGGAAAATAAGGCGCTTAATCTAAAATATGACTACGTCCATAAAGGGGTCGGGAAAACCGAGAGCGGCGAATATTTTGCCTGTGTGGATTTTTCAGACATCAATAAAAATACTTACGATGTAGATGTCTACGTTAGTAAAAAGGGCGAGGAATGGGATATAACCAAGCTAGTTATACACAAAGTTAACGGTAAAGATAGGCTTAAAAAGTGAAGATGAATCATTAATATAGGCTCAGGAATCTAGAAGATTTAATGCAATTTCTAGTTCGTTGACATTATGGATACAGGATTTCATAAAAAGGCGCTTTGGCTTTCTTACTTCACGGTTGGGTACAACTTTTTAGAGGGGTTAATATCAACTTTAGCAGGCTTATTAGCCGGTAGCATTGCGCTGTTAGGATTTGGTCTTGATAGCTTTGTTGAATCTCTCTCAGGGTGTGTAATGATATGGCGATTCAGTAAACATGAAAATATGTCTCTTGAGGAGGAAGAAAAAATAGAGGCGAAAGCCGTCAAGCTCATCGCTTATACGTTTTTTATTCTCGGCGCTTATGTTTTATATGAGTCGGTAAAGAAATTATATCTTCGGGATATTCCAAATCGCAGTCTTTTAGGTATAATTATCGCTGCTTTTTCCCTTATA
>JAKEHC010000116.1 GCA_022615255.1 Candidatus Dadabacteria bacterium
AAGCATGACCACTCAGCCGCTAATGGACCCGACTTAGCTAGGATAAAATGATGCATGATTAATCTTGCAAAACGCATCTTAAATCCAGTATCATCTCGCTAATTTTCATTTGAGTTCATTTGTTTTCATTTGGCTTCGCCGAAATGACTTACATCTGCATTTTACCGACTCAAATATTATTTAATTCTTAACGGGATCCCGGTGATAAGCACATATACCTCATTGCATATCTCAGTGACTTTTTGATTAATACTTCCCAGTTCCGCCTGATAGTCTCTTGAGGTTTGATCTCCGGGGATAATACCCAATCCAACCTCGTTGGTTACAATTATTAAGTCACCTTTAAACTCCTTTAAGGCTATGATAAGGCCTTCTATCTCTTCGGATTTTTCTGTTTCTGTGACTTCGAAATAGAGATTTGAAAGCCAGAGTGTGAGGCAGTCTAAAATAACGACTGACGGATCCATTGTTTTTAAAACAGCTCCAAGACGGGCAGGCTCTTCTATAGTTTTAAATTCGCTTCCACGCTCTTTTCGGTGCTTTTCTATTTTGTCTTGCATTTCTCTGTCAATCGGACGTCCTGTGGCTATAAAGACCTTGTCTCTGTCCTCTATCTCCCTTGCGATCTTAAGGGCAAATCTGCTTTTACCGCTCTTTATTCCACCTGTGATGAGAATCCTTTTTCCCAAGCGAAAATCTCCTCCTCTAATATTCTTTTTGATTCAAAGAAGTCTTCAGTTCCAAAAACCTCAAGGGTAAGAAGCCCTGAGAAATTTGAGGACATAACCCTATCTACAACTGATTTTACAAATTTCCTCTCTGCATTCTGAAGACCTGTGTGTCCATCTCCATCCTTTTTCGGTCCGTAGAAGTGGATTACATTAATCCTACCGAAATTACTATCAAAAATCCCTTTCCAATCATCAGAGCAGTTAAGGGTGTGACTTATATCGAGGCAGAGTTTAAAATCAAATTCCTCTATTATTGGAAGAATATGTTTTATTGGATAGCTTAGGTTTTCTATTAAAACACCTTCATTCCCGAATTCGATAAATATATCAGAAAGTGACCTTACGGTTCTTAGAACCCACATCTCCTCTGATTCTATTTCCCTTCTTGGGAGGTGAATTATATAACCCCTTGGATCTAAAAGAGAGGTGAGTCTCATAATTTCAATCATCCTCTTCAATGAAAACATTCTAAACTCACCGTCTCTAGAACATATGTCAAGATCGATGGGGAGGTGTACTGTGTAGGAGATTCCTGTATCGTATGAGATATTTCTAAGTGTTTTAATATCGTCTGAGCTTGGAAGATTTGAATAATCATTGCCCTCAAAAAGAACAAGCTCAATATCATCTACAAAATTTACAAGCTTTCTAACATTCGGGATTATATCGTCGGGATAAATGTAAGAAGTTGTGCCGACTTGCATTTTAGTCATTATTTAGCCGCGAACGAACGCGAATTTACACTGATAAAGAAAACCACTACGACGCCACGAAATGAAAAAAGTTATGTCTTATTGTCGTTGTGATTAAATTAATATCATTCGTCCTCATCTGTGTCAATTTGTGGCTAGATTGTAGTGATGATTCCTACAATTAAAAATCCGAATACCTCTGCAAGTTCTAATACAGCGCCAAACACATCTCCTGTTATCCCACCGTATGCTCGATTAAAAAACAATATGAGAAAGATACTAAAGACGTAAACAAAGGCAAAGATTATTACTCCTTTTAATCCAAGTAATAGAAGAGAAAAAACAAGGGCGAATACAGCACTTAAAAGAAATGCCTTTTTAGTTGAATATACTGTAAAAATATATCCAAGCCCCTCTGTTGATGCAGGGGCTCCTTCTCTTGCTACAATTGAAGAAGTCCATCTGGATAGCGAAGGGATAAGAATAAGGCTTTGAATTCTGTATCCTTCCGGCAAAGCAGAAATTGAGAGTATTTTACCTGCTATAACAATAATCAAGGCGGAAGCGCCAAAGGCACCAATTGTGTTCCCCTTCATTACCTTAAGTGCCTTTTCTTTATCATGTCCTGCGAAGCGAAGGGCGTCGAAGCAATCGGCAACACCGTCTAGGTGAAGACCCCCTGAGAGTATGGCCAATAGTATTACTGGAAAGAGTGACCTAACTAAGTCTGAAACAATCAAATCTCTTAAAGTAAACTCAACTAAAGCACAAATCCCGCCTAATAAGATTCCTACTAGCGGAAAGTATGTAATTGAGTTTGCAAAATTTTCTGGCGAAGTTTTCTCACGGGCTTTGCAAACCCTAAATATAGTAAGAAATTCAACAGAGGCTTTAAAGCTATTAAAGGTCATAGAACGATACTATGCTGTTATTTACCTGCTCTATTTTAACTAAGATGTAAGGCAATCAGGAGTCCCGTTGTTTAGTGGTTAGAAATTTATCTTGAATAATATACTGATCAAGAGGAATCAGCTTATAATCGCAGCTTGAAATCTCATTGTAGTTGTAAAAACCTAACGCCCGCGATTCCTATGACTGCTCCTACTATAAGTCCATATATGATATGCCCTACCATATGGGCTACTGCTACTTCGGAACCGGCTTTCTGAAATTGTTCTAGGGGATGATGTTCCGCAACGAGAACAACGAGTAAAAAGCTCACGACTAGTCCATGAAATACTCCGATCATTGCACCTATCCCGATGTATGAACCAACGGAGCTAAGGGAAAAGATGCTAAGAAAGGCAACATACAGAAAGGCAAAAATAATGCCTGCTGTAAAATGCATTATCACGCCCGGTAGTAATGCATTGTTGTAAGATCGCGTATAGATACTGCCAACTGCTCTTACCATATCGGCGTTCGCTAGTCCTGAGCGGGTTATGAGCCACATAACCAAGCTCATTCCACTAGTGCCTAGTATTCCTGAAAGGATTATAATAAGAATCGATTTCATATCTCACCCTCCTTATTCGCATTTATATGTCATTTTGACTATTAAATCAATAGAATTTTAACAAACCGTTATGTTTCCTTTTGCAAGAAAGTCTTTTAAAACTGTAGCATACAATTCAGATTAAAAAGCATAAGCCGAGGCTTACATTAGGTCGAATTAAGAAACGCCCCTCTAGTATAATTGACATTAAACAGCGCTCGGTTAATAATAGTCCAATCACTATCAAATAACAGTCTATCTGGAGGGGCCTTATAAAATGAACCCTAAGCATGGAAAAATGAAAAATAATACTAGAAAATACTCTTCCATACTTGTTGAGGGAGCTGAACGGGCTCCTAGTCGCTCCATGCTGCGGGCGGTTGGTTTTAAGGATGAAGATTTTAGAAAACCTGTTGTGGGAATCGCCTCCACATGGAGCATGGTTACCCCTTGTAATATGCACATAGATAAGCTGGCAATAGAGGCGGGGCGGGGTGTGGATAGTTTCGGCGGTAAATCAATCATCTTCGGCACTATAACGGTTTCTGACGGCATATCAATGGGAACTCCTGGTATGAGGTACTCGCTTGTTTCCCGCGAGGTAATTGCGGATTCCATAGAGACTGTAGCGGGGGCAGAGGGTTTTGACGGACTGGTTGCTATAGGCGGTTGCGATAAAAATATGCCGGGTTGCCTGATAGCCATGTCTCGTCTTAATCGCCCTTCTGTATTTGTTTATGGTGGAACTATCATGCCAGGCAGTTACTGTAGTAAACTGGTTGACGTCGTCTCTGTTTTTGAGGCTGTAGGCGCCCATGCCAATAAAGCAATAAACGACAACGAGCTCAAAGAAATCGAATCCTGTGCTATACCAGGACCGGGATCCTGTGGCGGTATGTATACGGCAAATACGATGGCATCTGCGATTGAAGCACTCGGCATGAGTCTTCCAAATAGCTCTGCTCAATTAGCCATATCGCCCGAAAAGAACAGGGACTGTTTTAAAGCCGGAGTTTCGGTTTTGAATTTGATTAAAAACGATATTAAACCGACCGACATCATGACTAAAAAGGCATTCGAAAATGCCATCACAGTGGTCATTGCTCTAGGTGGCTCTACTAACGCGGTACTGCATCTGATTGCAATGGCTTCGGCAGCTGGAGTCAGGCTGTCCATTGATGATTTCACGCGTATTGGGAAAAAGGTGCCGGTGGTTGCTGACCTAAAACCAAGCGGTAATTACTTTATGTCCGAGTTCTGTAAGATCGGTGGCCTAACTCCTTTAATGAAGATGCTCTTTGAGGAGGGTCTTCTCCATGGTGATTGCCTAACGGTTACTGGCAAGACGGTGATAGAGAACTTAAAAGACGTAAAATCTTACCCCGAGGGACAAAAGATAGTATCCTCATTCGAAAACCCGATAAAAAAGGACAGCCATATAGTAATTATTTACGGCAACTTAGCTAAAGAGGGCGCAGTCGCAAAAATTACCGGCAAAGAAGGGCTGTCATTTACAGGAAGGGCAATCGTATTTAATTCTGAAGAGGCTTGTTTGAAAGCCGTCTTGGATGGAAAAATAAAGAAAGGGCATGTAATTGTCATCCGTTACGAGGGGCCAAAGGGCGGCCCTGGTATGCGGGAGATGCTGAGTCCAACTTCAGCAGTTATGGGCAAGGGTCTTGGTAAGGATGTGGCGCTTATTACAGATGGGCGATTCTCTGGCGGAAGCCATGGTTTTGTTGTGGGACATATAACCCCAGAAGCCTATGATGGTGGCGTTATTGCGGTTG
Organism: Candidatus Dadabacteria bacterium; assembly: GCA_022615255.1. Classification (GTDB taxonomy): domain Bacteria; phylum Desulfobacterota_D; class UBA1144; order Nemesobacterales; family CSP1-2; genus CSP1-2. The sequence continues at coordinate 4,709 of JAKEHC010000116.1, forward strand.
TGAGAAACGGGGACAGCATCTCAATTGATGCTAAAAGGCGTGAGATTAATCTCCTTATTCCAGAAACCGAGATTAAAAAGAGATTAGCTTCATGGAAACGACCTAGACCAAAGGCTCAGCACGGTGTTCTTGCTAAATATGCAAGACTTGTCACATCGGCTTCCGAGGGGGCAGTAACTGACAAGAATTTCTAACACTATCATAGTATGGGTCCGGAAAACCTTATAATACCCTTATGGGATTATAACCGGCACTCGACTTGCCTCCATTTCTGGTTTAAGACCAGTCTTGACTTGATTGCAAAAGTTTAGTTTAATGTGTATCGAGTAAATCTGCATGCGTTTCCGCAAGTCAGGGGTCAGAGTAAGATAAGGAGATTAATTTTTATCAAATAAATTCGGTACATCAAGGGAGGTAAGTCAGAAATGGCAAAAAGAACGATGACAATTGAGGTATTTCAATGCGACCACCAGGATGAACAAGGTGCTTGTACCAACGACGGATCAAGACAGGCGATAAAAGAGTGTTCGGTATGTAAAAAGGATTTATGCAGCAGGCACTATGAAACGTTTTCTCTCTCAAGATTATCTAGTCCCAGTGGCGGTGGAGTATCTCTCACATATTTTTTCTGCGGGGAGCATGCTGAGGAATTTATTAATACGCTTGTAAGAACCCTTGGTGATACAAGACCGGTTCCTTATGGGGGAATGGCGAAATAGAACTGGATGTTGGGATTAGGAATTGCGAATTAGGAATTATTAAAGTAATCCTGTACTTTTTAATTTTTTCTTCGTCTCTGTTTTACTAAGGTAATAATTATGCACTGCAGTAGGGGCGACCAAACGGTCACGCCTTTTTGATAAAAGAAGCCGAAGGATAAATCTCTCACTCTCAAAAGGAGACTTATTTGTGAATAAGTTTTTTAAAACCATCGGAAGATTCTTGCTTGCCGCACTCCTTCTATCATCTGCGGTTGTAAAGGCACAGGAAGGAAATTACTCAGTCGTCATTACAATTGATGGTCTAAGGCCCGATGCCATATCAAAAAGCAATGCACCAAATATAAAGTCGCTCATGAAAGAGGGTTCTTATTCCTTGGAAGCCCAAACGGTTATTCCGAGTAGAACTCTTCCGGCTCATACCTCTCTTTTTACGGGGCTAAATACTAGAAGGCATGGAGTGATATTTAATCGCTGGACGCCGTCTATGGGTTATGTGAATGTAGAGACAATATTTACCATTGCTAAAAAGCATGGCTTAAAAACTGCGATGCTTGTAGGAAAGGACAAGCTTCAGTACCTTGCAAAACCTGTGAGTGTTGATCATTTTGAATCCACTCGGGAGTCACCGAGAAGCATAGAAGAGATTTCTTCCCGTTTTTCTTCATATATTAAAATAGACAAACCGGATATTATATTCGTGCATTTTCCCGAGCCCGATCTTACAGGACACAAAACAGGTTGGATGTCTAAAGAATATATTAAAGCCTTCGAGGATGTTGATAGAGCCATAGGAGAAATTCTATCATCCCTCAGAGAGGCAGGGATTTATGATGACACCTTTATAGTTATTACCTCAGACCATGGGGGACATGAAAAAGGTCATGGTAGCTCAAATCTGTATGATATAACAATCCCCTGGATTGCGTTTGGAAAGGAGGTAAGGAAGGGTTATAGGATTGGAAAAAGGGTTTTTATCTATGATACGGCACCGACCGTCCTATCTGCCTTGGGCATAGAGCTTCCGTTAAGGTGGGATGGGAAGCCTTTAAGAGATATATTCATAAATAAAGGTAATATTAGGGTGAGCCCTTAGGAGGGACTATTTCGAATTCCTCTAGCTTCCTCCTTAGAGTCAGGCGATTTATGCCAAGAAGCCTAGCAGCCTTTGACCTGTTCCATAAACTTGCATAAAGCGCCTCTTCCAAGAGAATCCTTTCAGCTTCTTTAAGTATATGGCTGTAGACATCTCCATTTTTTCCTCTTGAGCGAAGAAGGTTTTTTACAGCATTTCGAAGTGGATCAGTAAAAGAGGTTTCTTTCGTCTCCTGGAAGGAAATCGGTTTATTTAGGATTAAATCATAAGAGGTTAAATAAGGCGTCTTAGTAAAAACGATTGCCTTTCTAATCGTGTTTTCCAACTCCCTGATATTTCCTGGCCAGTCGTATTCCATTAGTTTCTCTAAGAATTTTTTGCTCACGCCCTTTATATCTTTTCCGGTTTGAGAGCTATAACGACGCGTGAAACATTCTACCAAAAGCGCTGTGTCTTCTTTTCTTTCTCTGAGCGAGGGGAGATGGATTCTGACGACGTTTATGCGGAAGTAAAGGTCGTCTCTGAATTTTCCCTGACTGACCATCTCTTCTAGGTCCTTATTCGTTGCGGCAATTACCCTAATATCTACCTTTATTTCTTTATTGTCTCCCACTCTGCTGAAGGTGCCGTTTTGAAGAACACGCAGCACCTTTGACTGAAGTGTTAGCGACATGTCGCCGATTTCGTCTAGAAATATTATCCCCCCATCTGCTTCCTCAAATTTACCTGTACGAGATGAAGTTGCCCCTGTAAAGGCGCCCTTTTCATAACCGAATAGCTCGGCTTCAAGAAGTGCTTCAGGGATTGCGGCGCAGTTTATTACAACGAACGGCTTTTCCCATCTAGTACTGACCTTCCAGATTGATTCAGCTACTAGGTCCTTTCCTGTTCCGCTCTCCCCTGTGAGTAGGACTGGAACCTCTACTCTGCCAATCTGCCCTATAAGCTTACATACCTCTTGAAGTGTTGGCGAGTTACCAACGATCGCACAGGTAACGCTACTCCCTTCAATCTCTCCTGGGAATTTGATCAGGTTACCTTGAAGCTCAGATTTTATACCGAGAGCGCGGCCAACTGTCTCGAGGATTTTTGGGCGCTCAACAGGTTTAAACATGCAGTCAAACGCACCGAAGGTCATCGATTCAATCAGGTAACGTGACCCTTTTTGAGCTGTAACTATTATTATGAATGAATCGTTCTTTAGTTGGTTTAATGCACTTATACCAAGGCTATCGACATCGAGAAGAACAGCATCAGATCCTATAGCGGACTTAATTTCATCACTTATACTAAGCTCGATACCTTCAGGTAAACTATCTTCTACCTCTTTTATTAGTTTTTGGTCTTTTGATAGTAGGTAAATGTGGCCTATCATGTCATTCTAATGTTACAAAAATATACAGGCTGATTAAAAGATAATCAATAAGACATTTGATTAGTTTTATTAAACTCTTGCTATTAAATAATTTTTTTGTGGCATTCTTTTTGCAAATTATTAATGTTCTTAACGGATGTTGTTTTTTTTATTTGAATTAAGGAGACATGGGATGGATGTTGCTCTTCCAATTGCAATTATATTATCTACTTTTCTTGCCCTAAGCATTGTGGCGAATAACTCCGCTGCATCAATGGCTACTGCCCATGGGCTGGGGTAAGATCCAAAAGAGAGGCTATAATTTTAATTGCAGTATTTGCGTTAATTAGGTTATTTGTGGCTGAGGCTACTATTATCTTGGTTTCCTCTGTACTTAGGAATATCGGTTTCACTTGCGGAAACCATCACCTCAGGTATCATAGACTTTTCATGCGCAAGTCAGGTATCTTCCGCTAAAGCGAGAAATAATCACGTGCTAGGAATAGCATTTTTTGGTTTTAGTACCTTTTTTCACTGTAGTCGCTAGCTATGCTCTCTCATCGCTCTATTTCAATTACGGCATTGCAGCAATGTTAGGTAAAAACATTTAGTATCTCAAGGAGACATTGTTAAAATGGAAGGTTCTATTCTGCCTCATGGGGGTAAGCTTGTAAATAGAATAATCGAAGGAAAAGAAAGAGCAGAGGTGCTAAAAAGAGCAAAAAGCCTAAAAAGTATATCTGTCTCTCAAAGAATTTTATCAGACCTCGAGCTTATCGCGGTTGGTGCCTTTAGTCCAATTGAGGGGTTTATGGCAAAGGAGGACTATCAAAGCGTAGTTGAGGATATGAGGCTCAAAAATGGGCTTCCTTGGAGTATTCCACTTACGCTTCCCGTGTCGGAGGATGAGGCATTAACTCTTAAGGAAGGGGAAGACATATTACTTAAGGACGAATCTCAAAATCCCATTGCCACCTTACATCTTGAAGAAAAGTTTTCATACAATAAAGAAAAAGAGGCAAAAGAGGTATATAGGACAAATGATGAAGCTCATCCGGGGGTCAGTGTCCTATATGCTCAAGGGGACGTGCTTCTTGGTGGAAGAATAAGCGAGATTAATAAACCTGCTTACGTTGAGCTTCCAAAATACAGATTGAATCCGATACAAACAAGAAGAATTTTCAGAGAGAGGAGATGGAGTAGAATCGTTGCATTTCAAACAAGAAATCCAATACACCGGGCACATGAGTATCTTCAGAAATGCGCCCTTGAGATGGCAGACGGCCTTTTAATTCATCCGATTGTGGGTGAGACAAAAAGTGACGATATCCCTGCATTTGTTAGAATAAAATGCTATGAAATTTTAATTGAAAACTACTATCCTAAAGACAGGGTTCTACTGTCTGTTCTTCCTGCTGCTATGAGATATGCTGGACCCAGAGAGGCTATTTTCCATGCGCTCGTAAGAAAGAATTTTGGTTGTACTCATTTCATCGTTGGACGCGACCATGCAGGGGTTGGGAATTACTATGGCACTTATGATGCACATAAGATTTTTGATGAATTTAAACCTGAGGAAATCGGGATAATACCACTCTTTTTCGATCATGCCTTTTATTGCAAAAGGTGTTCAGCAATGGTTACTACGAAAACCTGCCCTCATCCTGCGGATTTCCATGTTCATTTAAGCGGGACTAAGGTTAGAGAATTACTTAAGAATAAACAGAATCTTCCTCTCGAGTTTACAAGACCGGAGGTAGGAAGTATCTTGATGAAGGCTTATGAGAGTATTTAATGCTGTGCAATTTTAAAGCAGGACTGTTAGATCTGTCATAGTTAAGCTGCAGTTGTAAGTACGAATGGAAAAAGGTAAGGAGGCTAAAATGAATCTTGAAGAAGTTAAGCAATTAAACCAAATATACAGAACCAAGAGCGCGGAAGAAGTTCTAAGGTGGACACTTGATAATTTCCATCCGAATGTTGCATTAGCATCAAGCTTTGGAGCGGAGGATGTAGTTGTTATAGACATGATGGCAAAGATAAATCCAAAAGCTAGGGTTTTTACATTGGATACAGGAAGACTTAACCAAGAAACGTATGATGTGATGGACGAGATCAGAAGTAAATACCATATTGATATTGAAGTCATGTTTCCAAACCAAGATGAAGTAGAAAAGATGGTTAGAACAAATGGAATGAATCTCTTTTACGAAAGCATTGATAAAAGAAAGCTATGCTGCGGCGTGCGGAAGGTAAATCCCTTAAACAGAATGTTAGAAACATTAAAGGGATGGATAACCGGCATAAGAAGTGATCAAACCCAGAATAGATCAGGATCAGATAAATTTGAGCTTGATGCACAGCATAGCGATATCTTAAAGGTAAACCCCATAATAGACTGGAAATGGGAAGAGGTCTTGGAATACATCAACAAAAACAAGGTCCCATATAACAAATTGCATGATAAAGGTTACCCAAGCATTGGATGCGAACCCTGCACAAGGGCGATAAAACCCGGCGAGGATCTGAGGGCAGGTCGCTGGTGGTGGGAAAACGATCCACAAAAGGAATG
>JAKEHC010000014.1 GCA_022615255.1 Candidatus Dadabacteria bacterium
GAGTTAATGATAAGAAATGGCTTCCCAAAATAATAAATCAGAAGTAAACCAACTCGTAGACAACCTTTTTCGTGATCAGTCTGGAAAGATGGTGTCTAGATTTGCAAGGTTTTTCAGCCAGAAACACCTTCAAATAGCAGAAGACATTGTTCAGGATGCCTTTATAAAAGCGCAGGAGCTTTGGTTAGACAAAGGAATCCCTGAGAACCCACCCGGTTGGTTATGGCAGGTTGCCAAGAATAAAGCAATTGACCTATTAAGACGAGAAAAAACTTTACGGCAAAAAGGGTTAATGCTAGTACAGGATAGCAATGGGGAATTTAACATATCAAATTTCCATATTGGTGATGAAGTAAAAGACGATCAGTTAAGGATGATATTTACTTGCTGTCATCCCCTTATTTCCAGGGAATCACAGGTTGCGCTTACTTTAAAAATATTATGTGGGTTTAGTGTGACCGAAATTGCAAAGGCATTTTTAAAAAATGAGCCAACAATTGCTAAGAGATTAGTCAGGGCGAGACAAAAAATAAGGGAATTAAAAATCCCTTATGAAGTGCCTATGGGAGGTGAATTACTCAAGCGGTTTGAATCAGTGCTTCAGGTCCTGTACCTGCTATTTAATGAGGGTTATAATGCTTCCACTGGCGATAACCTGGTACGTCCGGATTTATGTAACGAGGCAATTAGATTAACTACCCTTCTGGTTGAACACCCATTGACGGACAAACCCCAAGCACACGCATTACTCGCGCTCATGCTACTTAATGCCTCTAGGTTGCCAGCAAGGTTAGATAAATAGGGAAATTTGCTGCTTTTAGAACAGCAAGACCGTTCCCTTTGGGATAGGTCAAAGATTAGCACGGCTCTCTTTCATCTCCATAAATCGGCAAATGGTAATGATATTACAGAATATCATCTTCAGGCCGCCATTTCATTATATCACTCCTTGGCCGAGGACTACACGTCTACGGATTGGAAACAAATACTTTCACTGTATGACATCTATTTGAAGCTTAATGATTCCCCAGTTGTCGCCCTTAACCGTGCAATTGCCCTCTCCAAAGTCTATGGGCCAAAGGCAGGAGTAGACGCCATACATAAGATCAGTAATCTCAAAGCGCTTAAATCCTACCATCTTTTCTACTCGACCCTTGGGAACCTGCATTTGCAGTTAAATGAATACAGGGAGTCACTCATCAATTACCAGAAAGCCTTCGAACTTTCAAAGGTTAAAGCTGAGCAATCTTTCTATAAGAAAAAAATCAAAGTGTGCCAGCAAAGAATAGATATAGCCAAAAGACATAAACTCGGAAGCTCCTTCTGAGATAGAAATAAATTTTTTATACATTGTCCTTATTTTAAGAGTTTATTCGTTATATAAATTGGTTAAAGAGCGAATGAATGAAAAACTATGAGTGTAGCGTTACCTTCAACACCTTATCCGCAACCGTGTACGACGTAAATACAAGTCCCGAAGGGCTGAGGGCTTGGTGGACTTCTAACTGCGGTGTAGGTTTCGAAGTGGGGGCGAAATCAACGTTCTGCTTCGGTGAGACATACAACGTTATGAGAATCGAGAAACTGGTTCCCGGCAAAGAGGTGCGATCGAAGTGTATCAAGCAATATCATCATGCACCAGGAAGGCTGACGAAGATGGACGAGTGGGTTGGAACATTCATCGTATTTCGCCTCACGAAGAACCGACAAGGAGGTACTGATCTCATATTTGAGCATGAAGATTTGACAGCATCCCTAGAGTGTTACGAGATCTGTGAAAAAGGCTGGGATCATTTCTTAAAGGTGAGTCTAAAGGAATACGTTGAAAAGGGACGAGGTAAAACATATATTGACGGATAATCCCTATGTAGATTCCTGATGTTAGTATAATAGACAAAGAGGAATTAAGTGATGAAAGAATTTGTATTCTTAATCAAAGGAGAAAGACCTGAAGATGATTTTTCTCCTGAAGAATATAAAAAGCATGGTGAACAATACACCATCTGGATAGATCGACTTATAAAAGACGGGCACCTGATAAACGCACGACCTCTAGATGTAAATGGTAAACGCCTTTCTGGAAAGAATGCCGAGATAGTAATGGATGGACCATTCATTGAGTCAAAAGAAGATGTAGGGGGGTACTTCTTAATCCGAGCAAAAAACCTCAAAGAAGCTATACAAATCGCAAAGGGTTGCCCTGCCTTAGAGGTCGGCGGCAGTATTGAGGTGAGACCAGTTGATGAAAAAATTATGTCGTTGTTCGAAGGGAAGCTTGGATAAGATTGAATCCTCCAATCTATATAAATTGAAATAAAGAGTCACAATCTTCCGCGTTTAACTACAGTATCTTAGGAGATAACCACGAGCTTTCTCGCATGAAGAATTAGAAATAATCCACAAGTAAAGGAGAAAAGAATGAAGTTAAAGGATAAAGTAGCAGTTATAACCGGTGGTAACAGTGGAATTGGCTTAGCAACTGTAGAGATATTCAAGGAAAACGGGGCTAAGGTTGTGATCTTCGGTCGCAATCGTGAATCGCTTGATAAAGCTGTCCGGGAAGTTGGTAATGGTATGCTAGCTGTCCAGGGTGACGTTCGAAACCTCAAAGACCTTGACCGCCTATTCAAGCAAACGGCAGAACGTTTCGAAATGATAGATGTGCTAGTGGCAAATGCCGGAATTGCCAAATTTGCCACATTAGCAGAGTTTACCGAGGAGCTTTTTGATGAGATTTGCGACATCAACTTCAAGGGAGCATTCTTCACAGTTCAAAAAGCCTTGCCTTACCTCCGGGATGGAGCCTCGGTCATCCTCGTTGGTGCCGCAGACGCAGACAAACTGGGCAGGCCTCTAACCTCCATCTATTCTGCCACTAAGGCTGCCGTCAGATCGCTTGCCAGAACACTCTCGGCTGAACTACTTCCACGTAAAATCAGAGTAAATGTTCTAAGCCCTGGCTTGACCCAGACCCCCATCCTTACTCGGGACATTGGTTTAAGTGCAGACGTCAGGGACAAGATCGCTCAGGCAATAATAGAAAGCGTCCCGTTAAGACGACTAGGAACCCCTGAGGAAATGGCAAAAGCAATGCTCTTCTTAGCATCAGAGGATTCCACTTTCTTCCTAGGAACAGAAATCGCCCCTGATGGAGGTTTAGCCCAAATCTCGCCGGGATAATAATACAGGCTAATTGGTGATTAAAATACAAAAGAAAGGAGGGCAAAAAATGGCTGAAATGCATCATGAAATTCTAATTAATGCCTCGCCTGAGAAGGTATACGAGGCGATTACCATACAAGATGGTCTTCGTAGTTGGTGGACAGCAGATAGTGTGGCTAAGCCTAGTGTTGGAAGTATTGCAGAATTTGGCTTTGACAAACGTGCCATTCTATTTCGGATGCGTATCGAAGAGCTAAAGCCTGTTAAACGCGTTGTCTGGACATGTCTCGGAGACCTTGATGAGTGGAAAGGTACTCGGCTTACCTGGGAAATCTCCCAAAAAGGCAAAATGACTAATCTTCATTTCACTCACAGTGACTGGCGCTCAGCCACAAGCTTTTTTGCAACCTGTAACTCGACCTGGGGTGAACTTATATATCGCCTCAAATCCTATTTGGAAGGCGAGTCACCCGGACCTCATTGGACAGAATAGTTCCTTAGTCAGCTCAACAAGAAACAGATTAACCCTCGAGTGTCGCCTGAGGAGAACAACACAGAAAAAAGAAGAACGCTCTGTCAAGTCCTCTCAAGGTTTGAACAGCATAAATCATGTCAATTCTGCCTTTAATTCACGATTAGAAAATAATCTCACATATTTTGCTTTCTCAGTCCAAAGTAGTATATCACCACTTATTACTTCGGTGGGATTGTAGGAACATATCGCTTTTCCAAATAAACACTTAAGCAATATTAATATTTAGTGTAAGCTCTCTAACTAAATAGAATAAATTGCTTCGCTTTACTATCAATAACATAAGCATTGGTACAATAGAATAATATAACTTTTCATAGGAAATTTGTATTATAAGCATATGATAAGGCTCGAAGACGTTTCAAAAACGTACAGCAGTATAAAGGCGATTAACTCTATGAGCTTAACAATCAATCCCCGAAAAACGACGGTTCTAATTGGCCCTAGCGGCTGCGGCAAATCCACGCTGATACGACTCATTATCGGCCTTATAAAACCGGATAAAGGTTATGTATATGTGAAAGAAGAAATGCTCACCCCTGATAATGTGCTATCACTCCGACAAAAGCTGGGATATGTAATACAGGATGGGGGGCTTTTTCCACATCTTACCGCAAGAGAAAATGTTCTTTTAATGGCTAAATACCTTAATTGGCAAAACGACCGGCTCAGAATGAGAGTAACCGAACTGTGCAGCCTAACTAAGTTTCCCGTTGATGCGCTGGACCGTTACCCAGTGCAAATCTCCGGAGGACAAAGACAACGCGTTAGCTTAATGCGAGCGCTTATGTTAGACCCAGACATTCTTTTACTTGACGAACCCCTTGGCGCACTAGACCCCCTTATTCGTTTCGAGCTTCAGAATGATCTAAGAGAGATTTTCCATACGCTTGGAAAAACCGTAGTAATGGTCACACATGATATTGGCGAGGCTGGTTTTTTTGGGGATTCAATTGTCGTGATTAAAGACGGACATATAGTACAGCAAGGAAGGCTAATGGATTTGGTTCGCACACCCGCAGACCCATTTGTCACAAGTTTCATTAACGCACAGCGAAGCCCATTAGCGCCTCTGGGGGAAAAATAGAATGACCCGAAGGGGAGGTCATTATTTTAGAGACACGGCATGCCGTGTCTCCACTCATTATTTACAGCGTGATTCATGACGAAGACAATCCTGCTCCTGTTAATCTTAACCAATGCAACCGCCGTCCAGCCTCCACCTGAAATAAATGTAGGCTCAAAGGCGTTCACCGAATCCGTTCTTCTTGGAGAGATATTGACCCAACTCGCTCAAAGTGATGGCGCCAAAGTTAAGTATCTTAGACAGCTTGGCGGCACCAGGGTGCTATGGGATGCGTTATTAAAAGGGGAAATTGACATATACCCTGAATACACAGGGACAATAACTCAAGAAATCTTTGCCGGGAAAAACATAAGAGACGAAGAAACGCTTGAAAAGGCACTGGCTGAGAAGAATATTTTAATGAGTCGTCCGTTAGGATTTAACAACACCTACGCAATAGGCATGAAGGAGGATGTAGCAGAAAGGCTTGGTATCACAAAAATATCCGACCTTCGTAAGTATCCAATGCTTAAGTTTGGATTTACTAATGAATTCATGAATCGCGGCGATGGTTGGCTAAGTCTTCGTAATGCCTATAAACTCCCTCAGAAAAACGTAAGGGGATTAGACCATGACCTGGCTTACCGTGGACTCGAAAGCGGAAGCATAGAAGTTATTGACCTTTATTCAACCGATGCGGAGATACGTTACTATAAGTTACGGGTATTGGAAGACGACTTAAATCACTTCCCGGAATACAACGCTGTTCTTCTCTACCGTTCAGACCTTAATGAGCGCGCACCAGAAGTGCTCAAAACAATTTTAAAATTGGAAGAACGGATTCCGGAAAAGACTATGATTGAAATGAATGCAAAGGTGAAGATTGACGGAATACCAGAGGGTCTAGTTGCATCAGAGTTCCTCAAAAAGAATCTATCTATCACTACAGAGCCAAAAGAAGAGACCTTTTTAACCCGTCTGTTGCACAACACCATACAGCATCTTTTCTTGGTAGCCGTATCATTAACCGCTGCAATATTAATTTCAATCCCACTGGGAATTTTAGCGCATCGTAAAGAAAAGGTGGGACAGGCAATCCTGGGAATTACAGGAGTGATCCAAACGATACCATCGTTGGCACTGCTAGTGTTTATGATACCATTACTTGGTATCGGTTCAGCGCCAGCTATTGTAGCCTTATTTCTTTATAGCTTACTTCCCATTGTCAGGAACACTTATTCAGGACTTCAAGATATTCCTCAGGGGATTCGTGAATCAGGGGAGGCATTGGGTTTGCCGCCACGTGCACGCCTGAGACTCGTAGAACTACCCATGGCTTCACGTTCAATACTTTCAGGTATCAAAACATCTGCCGTGATTAATGTGGGGACAGCTACACTTGGAGCGCTTATCGGCGCGGGGGGCTACGGTCAACCTATACTCACCGGAATCCGCCTTAATAATATCGGACTAATCCTCGAAGGCGCCATCCCCGCCGCCGTTCTCGCACTTTTAGTACAGGGCTTGTTTGATTTATTGGAATTTGTAGTGGTGCCAAAGGGATTGAGGCTGAAGGCGGATTAGGTCTATATTCAAGCCCCGACACATTTTTTTACTGTTTTGTAGAGTATTTTAGACAATCCTTTTTGTGTCCATCAAACCTAACCTACTGTAATCAAATAAAAAACAATAAATCAACATTTAGTTAGAGCCATAATTGTAGGACTAAAGTCTTAGAATATACAACTAAAGTCCTAGGACCAAAGTTGTAGATTGTAGGAGGGTCTTAGGACTAAAGTTGGAGACAAATTAGGACTATACACCGATATCTCATAGGCGTATAATCCAGCTAAATAGCGAAAAGGGAGGTAAGGAACGATGAAAAGGATTTTAACCTTATTCATAAACGGTGTTTTTAA
>JAKEHC010000117.1 GCA_022615255.1 Candidatus Dadabacteria bacterium
CTTCAATACCAGAAGTTTCAGCAATTCTTCCTCTGACGCTACGAGATCCCCTTCAACTCTTATATCTTTAACGTTAAATTGTTTTCCTTCCTCAATCCTATATGTAACAATGAAGCCATCTTTTTCCTTGTTGAATTCGACTTCGGGCTTGCTCACTTTAACATCGATATATCCGTTATCAAGATAAAGCACCCTGATTCTATCGGAATCTCTCTCAAGCTCATCCTGTTTATAAAGACCTCGGTGTGTAATAAAAGTAAAGGTCCATTTAGGCTTGGTCTGCATGATGTTTTTTATCTTTTTCGTTTTTATAGCCTCATTCCCCACAATATTTACCTGTTTTATATATGCCTTTTTTCCCTCTTTTATATCAAAGGTAACGCCTACGGTACCTTCTGTCTTTGGCTCAATATCATAGCTCACCTCTGCTGTTGCATAACCATCGTCGGCATATAGTTTCTTTACCGCATCCGCGCTCATTTTTACCTTGTCAAGCTCAATAATTCTTCCTTCCTTAACCTCTATAACATTCAGGATTTTATCCGTCTTTATCTTTTTGTTTCCCTTTACCCTTAGGTCAACGACAACCGGTTTTTCTTTCACCTTATAGACTAGCACCATTCCCTCCGGGGTTTTTTCAACCTCTGCCGACACATCGTCAAAAAAACCAAGCTTGTATAATCTCTTTATATCGCTGCTTATAGTCTCTTTGGAAAGGGGCTCCCCTGTCTTTGAGGAAATGTTGATTCTTATGAGATCGGTTTCGATCCTTTTATTCCCTTGGATGTCGATTCTTATGACATTTTCTTGACCAAATCCAAAACTGGCGAAAGATAATGTAAAAAAAACGATAAAAAGGACCCTAATGAAAAATGCATATCGGCTTTTAGTTTTCATCTACTATTTTTCCGTCAGAGAGTCTGATCCTTCTGCCAAGCCTCATAGCTACCGCCGGGTTGTGTGTGACTAAAGCCAGTGTTATCTCCTCCTCCCTGTTAAGCTCTAGAAACAAATCCATGACCGAGCTTCCAGTTTCTAAATCCAGATTTCCGGTAGGCTCATCCGCTAAAATCACCTGGGGTTTTAATGCAACTGCCCTTGCAATCGCAACCCTTTGTTGCTCTCCGCCTGAAAGCTCTCCCGGTCTGTGTGTTAGTCTTTCTCCAAGCCCCACTCTTTTAAGAACCTTTGACGCTATTTCTTTTGCCTCCCTTGCTTCCATCCCCCGTATCAAGAGCGGCATCATTACGTTTTCTAGCGCACTGAACTCAGGAAGCAAATAATGAAACTGAAATACAAATCCAATCTCACGGTTTCTAAAAACTGCAAGCTCGTCGTCGTTCTTTAAGAATACGTATTCCCCCCTATAAAGAACCCATCCATCGGTCGGACGATCGAGTGTTCCAAGTATATGTAAAAGTGTGCTTTTGCCAGATCCTGACACACCTACTATACCGAGCGTCTCACCTTTATCAATCACAAGGTCTATTCCTTTTAGCGCAGTCACTCTACTTCCATCCGTTTCAAATACCTTTGTTAAGCCCTTGGTTCTAATTATCTCATTACTCATTTTAACATCATGCGGGATTAGAAAGTCCCTTCTATCATGCTTATAAACCTATAGCGTTGGTAAGTTTTAATCATCTCGTCACTCATTCATATCTTAACGATTCAACAGGGTCTTTTCTTGACGCCTGATACGAAGGGTATAGCGTTGCTAAAAAACATATCGCCAAGCTCACAATCGCCACTCCAATGAAATAAAGCGGTTCAATTTTAACTGGAAACTCAGAAACAGGATAGACCTGTGTATCAAATGGTATAAGGTTCTTGATTGAATCGCTGGTTTTCACCAAATAGCAGAGTCCAAATCCCGCGATACTGCCTAAAATGGTCCCTACAAAACCAATAATCATTCCGTCTGTTATGAATATTCTCATTATCCCCTTGCGCGTCGCTCCCATCGCACGAAGGATCGCTATATCCTTTCCTTTCTCCATCACAACCATCGTGAGCGTGCTCACAATATCAAGGGCGGCAACCAGTATTATCAGACCAAGAAAGATAGCGATGGCAATCCTCTCAAAACGAAGGGCGCGAAAGAGGCTCTTATTCACCTCCTCCCAGTTTCTCGTATAAAATGGGAAGCCCAGATTCTCCGTAATTTTTTCACCTATTTTTCTAGCCTGATAAATGTCTTTAACCTTAGCTTCAACGCCTGTGACTCTGGAGCCCATCTCAAAAAAATCCATCGCTTCCTTTAAACCGACATAAGCAATCGAGGAGTCGTATTCAACCATTCCATAGTCAAACACCCCGACTACCTCAAACCTCTTTATTTTGGCTTGTGGCCCAAAGGGACCCACCTTACCAAAAGGGGATACCAGGTTTACTTGATCCCCTGTAGAAATTCCCAGGTTTGAAGCAAGCTCTTTTCCTATAATTAATGGCGGTTTCCCCGATTGAGTTTCTTTATTGAGTTTCATTATCAAATCATGACCAATCACTTTAAGCTCATCCGCCTTAACCTTCCCATCTCTCCCAACCACACCCCTTCCCAATGCCTCCTCGATGTTTGTTACACCCCCCGCATTTTCAGGGTCGATCCCCCTTATTACTGCTCCAAGAACGTTGTTTTCGCCTACAACCATCCCCTGCCCGTATATAAATGGGCTTGTCCCAACTACACCGTTTGTATTAATTATATCCCTCTTTATTCTCTCATAATCTCTAATAGGTCCGTCGTAGCTAAGCACAACAAGATGTGAGTTCACACCTAGGATTTTGTCTCTGAGCTCCTCTTCAAAACCTCTCATTACGGCTAGAACAACGTTTAACGCCATTACGCCCATGAAGACCCCAAGGATGGATATCAATCCTATTACAGAGATAAAGGTCTGCCTTCTTTTCGATCTCAGGTATCTAAGTCCTATAAAGAACTCGTATCTCATTCAGGTCTAAGATGAGGAAAGAGAATCACTTCTCTTATGGAAGGAGAATTCGTAAGAAGCATAACGAGGCGGTCAATTCCTATTCCAGCCCCTGCGGTTGGCGGCATACCTTGCTCAAGTGCTCCTATAAAATCCTCATCCATTTCGTGAATTTCCTCTTCTCCCTTTGATTTAAGATCAAGCTGTCTTAGAAATCTTTCCTTTTGATCAATAGGGTCATTAAGCTCAGAAAACGCATTGGCAACCTCCCTTCCTGCAATATAAAGCTCAAACCTGTCAGTAATGTCAGGATTTAAATCGTTTTTTCTAGCTAGAGGCGATATATCCGTAGGAAATCCAAGAACAAAGGTAGGATCAACAATCCCATCACCGACTAAGCGCTCAAATATCCCGGTGAGAGCCTTTCCCCTTATTCCCTTATGGGCGATTCCTAAGGAGGCCGCTTTCTTAAAAAGAAGCTCGTCTCGTCCTAGAATATCCTCGGCGAGCTTACTCTTAATTGATTCAATGAGGTTAATCCTCTTCCATGGCCTGCTCATATCTATCATCATACCTTGATAATCAAACTCAAGAGCGCCGAGAATGGCTTCTCCTGCATAACAAATCAGCTCTTCAACTAATTCCATTAGGTCTTCGTACGTAGCATAGGACTGGTAAAGCTCCATAATCGTAAACTCAGGATTATGCTGAGTGGATACACCTTCATTCCTGAATGTTCTGCCAAGCTCGTATACCCTTTCAAATCCACCTACTACTAATCTTTTTAGATAAAGCTCAGGAGCTATTCTAAGATACAGCTCCAGGTCGAGGGCGTTATGATAGGTTTTAAACGGCTTTGCAAGAGCGCCGCCTGCAATTGTATTAAGGATAGGGGTCTCTACCTCGATAAAACCCCTTTCGTTCAGGAACTCTCGTATAAGTCTTATGATTCTAGTTCTTTTTAAAAAAATCTCTTTTACTTCTGGGTTAGAAATTAAATCTAAATAACGCTTTCTGTATCTGGTCTCCACATCTTTAAGCCCGTGCCACTTCTCAGGCAATGGGTAGAGACTCTTTGTTATAAGCTTAAAATCCTTTATGTTTATTGTGAGCTCGCCTGTTTTTGTTTTAAATAGGTTCCCTTTAATTCCGATAAAATCTCCAATATCAATAAATTTCTTAAAAAAACCCAGTTTTTCATCGCCTATAACATCCTTTCTTATATACCCTTGGATCTTTCCAGTTCTATCCATAATATGGAAGAATATGGTTTTACCAAAATCCCTTAATGTTATGAGACGACCGGCAAGAGAGAACTCATGAGAATGATTTTTTAGGTCTTCTTCAGAATGGTTGGCATAAGTAGATAGAACATTATCGGCTTCATGGGTAGGTTTAAAATTGTTTTGGAAAGGGTCAATACCTAAACTTCTTAATTCTTTTATCTTTTCTTTTCTTTGTTCTACCAGTTCATTTTCCATAATTTCAGTTAATTTTTCTACCTAAAAAAGGGAAGTAGTCAAAAAGGAAAGCACCAAGTTACGAAATCTCAAATTCCAAGCAAATTCCAATTTTCAAATACCAAGATTTGGAATTTAGAGATTGAAAATTGTTTGATACTCGTGATTCAGGATTTTGAATTTGTATTCTCATCGGCAGGTCATAATTTCCTACAATCATCAAGAAGTATATACGTTGAAATCGCTTTTGCAATAAGTTTTTCATTGTTTGTAATGTCAACCTCGGCGGGGATAATTCTTCCTTTTCTAAGAACCCTTGCCTTGGCTTCTATTATCCCATCTTTTACCGGATCTAGAAAATTTATCTTCATTTCTAGTGTTAAAACCTTTTTGTAAGGCTCAACCATGGATAAAGCGGCAACAGCTACGGCGGAATCAGCAAGAGAAAATATCGCCCCGCCGTGAACTATACCGTATGGCTGGGTAAGTTTCTCGTGAAAAGGCATAATCAGTCTTGCAAATCCTTCATCAATCTCTAAAACCTCGATTCCTAGGAGATTCCAATAAGGCGGTGATGGAAATGGTAGTTTTATTTCTTTATTTAAGTTATCCATGATTATTTTTATAATATAGACCAAAACCGACACGGTTTGCAAAGGAGTTATATATAATTGCATAACCATCCACAGGTAAGACCGGCGGTTTGCCCGTTTTTTATTTTATGGGTGCTCCCTTCCAAACGCGCTAAAAACTATGAATCCGATCAAGCAGACCCCACCTGCGGCTATATACATAATATGAAACCCCAGAAACTCAGCCACAATACCGTAAATAAAAGAACCTAGCATTCCACCGACGGTAAACGCTACACTGCATATTGCAAATGCCTTACCCCTATCAACAACTGGAGAGAGGTCGATAACTAAAGCATAAACTGAAGGATAGAGAAGCCCGTGACTCAGTCCGAAAAGAATCCCTGTCTCTACAAAATCAGATGTGCTAGAGGCAAATGCTATCCATATAACGCTTATTGAAAAAAGAAAGAGTGAGGGCATCACAGCCCTTTTTTTTCCAAATCTATCCGGAATCCATCCACCAAAAAGCCTTACAAAAAGCGCAGAAAGCGTATAGGCTATAAAGAAAAGATGAAATGCTTCAACTTTAATCTCCATAGCAAAGACTGGAAAGAAGATAAGGGTTGGAATAAAACCTGAACCCGCAATCATAAGAGTAAAAGCAGAAACAAAAACACCCTTTCGAAATAGAGTCGTTAGTATGCTGCTTCCCTCTATCTCATGTTTTATAACCCTAGACGGCTCTCTAATTAATAGGGAAATCAAAAAGGAAGAAAGCCCAACAACAAAAAAGACCAGAAAGAAAGATTTAAAACTATAGGCTTCAATAATTAACTTGCCAACGTAAGGTGCCAGCGCATAGTTAATAATCGTAAATACCCCAAAAAGACCGAGCGCCTGACTCCTTCTCGATACAGGCGTCACATCAGCTACAAGGGTCCCTGCCGATATAAAACAGAGAGAAAAAGCAGCTCCATGCATAACCCTCAGTAACGGGAATAAAAAATCTAATCTATCAAGGTAAGCAAATGGAAGTGTGGTAAGAGACATCATAAGCCCACCAGTAAGAAGGAACCTCTTTTTTCCCAACCTGTCCACCAGCACCCCCACAGCAGGAGTTGTAAAAATGGTGCTTAACCCTGTAACCCCCATAATAAAACCTATCGTAGAGGCACTGCCGCCGAGCTCTTGAATACGAATGGGCAATAGGAGAAAGGCGTGAAAATTAAAGAAAAAAATGAAGCTTGAAAGGGTAGTTAATATAAATTCCCGGCTTAGTAAGGATTTGCTCTCTTCTACATCAAGCTCAATCGGGTCATTTGAATATTTAGCCATTAGCTTTTATTGCCTCAGAGGTCTCAGAGAAAATAGAGGTAGTCTTCAAATAAACCCCTCATAAACACTGTGTTCTCTATGGCTAAAAACGTTATTAACTCTGAAATCTCAAATCCAAAATCCACAATTAGCGCGGCTAACCATACATAATGAGCGCCATGTAAGCTATCGCTCCTATTATTGGGAAAGAAAGAGATAACATTACGAGTTTTGAAAAGTCTTTTGAACCCAGAAGTAAGGCAATCCCCACCTTTAATATAGTATTAACACAGGCTGCGATTAAGATGCCTAAGGTGACGACCTCTCCAGTTATTTGCTTATAAGCGAGGCTTGCAAGTGAGACTGTTGGGGCATCGAGGTTTGCAAGCCCTCCTATGGCAGACGTAATATAAACGCCGCCAACACCTAAGTACCTGTTGGCAAATGTAACAAGAAAGATTATAAACGCAAAGAAAACTGCGAATTTTAGCGCTGGTCTGAGTGTAAATGGGCTTTTTAAGTCATCAATCGTGCTTGTCGCCTCTTCTCCCTTGCCTCTTCTCCATAAAAAGAACGCAGATAACATTCCTAAAACAAACATCAAGAATAAAGGAGGCGAAACTGCCTTTACCAAGGATTTATTTACAATATAAACCTCTATTATCAGCTTTAGAAACACCGTTGACGATGCAAGTGCCGAAGAAAAAGCCAGGGTATTTGTAAGCGTTCCTTCTCTCTTACTCTCTCTTGAGGCATTCAAGACTAAAGCTGTGCTTGAGACTATCCCACCCAAAAGCCCCATTATGGCAATGCCTTTCCTCGGCGGCATAAACTTCATAATTACGTAGCCTACAAACTCTATACCGGAAACTATCACCACGATAAGCCATATTCTATAAGGATTAAAAAAACCTAAATAATCGTCCTTGGGAAGGAACGGAAGGATCACAAAGGCGATTATTGCAAACTTAAGCGTAGCGTAGAACTCGTCATCCGTAATACGACCTATAAACTTGTGAGCGGGCTTCTTAGCATATAGGATTACAGCCGTAAAAATCGCAAGAACTACAGCAATTAAACGGTATTCCGTTAAACAAAGGGCACCGTAAAGAAAGGTAAGGATAGCAGTGATCTCCGTAGTTGTCCCTAGGTCCTTCTCTCTTTTTGATGTTATGAGGTAAGACGACGTAACAAGCAGGGCGAAACCGAAGAATGAAGCAACGAAGAACACCTTTCCAAAATAGATTGAAAAATTAAGAGAAAGAGCGCCCAAAAGCGATATTAGGATAAAAGTCCTTATTCCAGCAAATGTTGACTTCTCATCCTCTTGTTGACGAACCCTGGCAATACCCCTTTCCGCACCTATAAGAGCGCCCAGGGCAATAGCGATGAGAAGCGACCCTAAAAGCTTTAGGAGGCTCTCTGACACATGTTAATTATAACAGGAATGAGAGAGAGGCAGAGACGCGCCATGGCGTGTCTCTACCGCAATTAAATCGGGGCTTGAAAGTGGGCAAAAGGTGGAAGACGCCATTAATGGCGTCTCTACAATAAGTAACCATGTGACCGTCCCCAAGCAAGACTGGTTGGTTCTGACCCTTTTGTTTACATGCCTAACCAATCGGCTATGAACCGATTAGAAACCCATCGCAATCCGCCCCTCAAGCGGAAAACACTATCTCTCCCCCGACTATAGTGTAGAGAATCTGTCCTGAAAGCCGCCATCCGTGAAAGGGGGTATTCCTGCCCTTTGAGAAAAATTTATCTCTATCAACCTTTACGGTTTTATTCGGGTCAAATATAACCACATCGGCAGGCGCCCCTGGTTTTAGCGTTCCTCTATTACTTCTAATAATAATTTGGGCGGGATTAAACGTGAGCTTCCTTATTAACTCAGTTAAGGTTAATATGCGATCTTCGACAAGCCTAAGCGCCAGAGGGAGAGCAGTTTCGAGGCCTGAAATACCAAACGGTGCAAGGTCAAACTCGACCTTTTTCTCGTCTTCTGTGTGCGGTGCATGGTCTGTCGCAATTATATCTAGCACGCCGTCTTTTAAACCTTCTCTTATCGCCTCCATGTCTTCTCTGCTCCTAATTGGCGGGTTCACCTTTGTGCTTGTATCGTAGTTCAAAACGGCTTTATCGTTGAGCGTGAAATGATGCGGTGTTGCCTCACCGGTTACCTTTACCCCTCGCTTCTTGGCATCCCTTATCAGCCTTACAGCGCCTGCCGTTGAGACATGGGCTATGTGAAGATGAGTTCCGGTAAGCTCTCCAAGTGTTATGTCACGGGCGACGATTATCTCCTCTGAAGCGTTTGGAATACCCCTAAGACCAAGAATGGTTGATGTAAAGCCGTCGTTCATTACACCATCAGATGAAAGGTTTAAATCCTCGGCATGTGATATTACAGGAAGCTCAAAGGCTTTTGCGTATTCCATCGCATGCCGCATAACCCTTGAGTTCATCACAGGTCTTCCATCGTCAGAGATTGCTACGCAACCAGCTTCCCTCATCTCTCCGATCTCGGCAAGGGCTTGTCCCTTCTGTCCTTTTGTTATCGCCCCTACAGGAAACACATTTACAACCCCTTCTGTTCTTGCTTTGAGCAATATATACTCCGTCACAGACGCATTATCATTAACCGGGTTTGTATTTGGCATACAGACGACTGATGTAAAGCCTCCTGCCGCCGCCGCAAGACACCCGGTACGGATCGTTTCTTTATGCTCAAAGCCGGGCTCCCTTAGGTGAACGTGAAGGTCAATAAAACCGGGAGAAACTACCTTCCCTGATGCGTCTATTACTTGGACGCTTGAATCCATTTCCAATTCCTTTGTGTCAGAAGGGTAACCATTGATTTTTCCATCTGAGAGAAGCAGATTTCTTACCTCATTGATTTCCTGAGAAGGGTCAATCAGTTGACCGTCCTTTATCAGTATCTTCATCCGCTTCCCCCTCCTGACGCCACAAGATATAGCATTGCCATCCGGACAGCTATTCCATTTGAGACCTGATTGAGAATGACTGAGTGCATATCATCAGCTACCTCTGATGATAACTCAACCCCTCTATTTATTGGTCCCGGATGCATAACAATGACATCCGCTTTCGCAAGCCCTAGCCTCTCGCGGGTAAGCCCGTAAAACCTCGAATACTCCCTCAACGATGGAAAAAGCCCAGACTCCTGCCTTTCCTTTTGAAGACGAAGCATCATTACAATGTCCACTCCCTCGAGCGCATTTTCAATATTGTAGTGAACCTTGACATCAACCTTTTCAATGTCCCGAGGTATCATTGTAGGGGGTCCTACTACCCTCACCTCCGCACCAAGCTTTATGAATCCCCAGATATTAGACCTTGCCACCCGGCTATGCAGAATGTCTCCTACGATAACTATTTTTAGTCCGGATATCTCTTTCTTTATCTCCCTAACAGTGAAGAGATCTAGTAGAGCCTGACTGGGGTGCTCGTGAAAGCCGTCACCCGCATTAACGATTGAAGAGCTAAGTTCTCGCGCTAAAAGCCAAGGAGCACCTGACATAGAATGCCTTATCACTATTACGCTCGCCCCCATAGCCTCAAGATTTCTGGCAGTATCGAGCAGGGTTTCACCCTTTACAACGCTGCTTTCAGTTGGCGTGAAATTCAGCACATCAGCGCTAAGCCTTTTTTCCGCTATCTCAAAAGACGCTCTCGTTCTTGTACTAGGCTCGAAGAATAGGTTAACGACTGTAACACCCTTGAGCGCGGGAACCTTTTTTACATCGCGCTCTGATACCTCTTTCATTGATTCAGCTGTGTCAAGGATCAGCCGTATTTCATCGGATGATAACTCCTCAAGCCCAAGAATGTGTTTTTGTTCAAAAACCATGTCTACTATCGAGCCTCATTAGGCGAGCCCAGCTGAAGGATTATAACCTCATCCCTTCCGTCCAGTTCCTTAATAAGGACTTCTACCTTCTGGGTTCTTACGGTCATAACCCTGGTCCCCACATAGTCTGCCTGAATAGGAAGCTCCCTATGCCCACCCCTGTCTACGAGAACTGCAAGCTGTATGAAGTCGGGTCTTCCATAATCCATTATGGCGTCAATCGCAGCTCTAGTTGTTCTTCCTGTGTAAAGAACGTCGTCTACGAGTATCACGTTTTTCTCTTCTACAGAGAATGCGATTTCAGTCTTTTGTACACTAGGCCAGTCTGTCTTTCGTCTAAAATCATCCCTGTAAAGCGTTATATCGAGTGTTCCGAGAGGCGGTTTTATTCCCTCTAACTCTTGTATTTTATCTGCAAGCCTTCTTGCGATATGAATTCCCCTTGTCCTTATGCCTATAATCCTAAGCTCCTTTGCCCCTTTGTTTCTTTCTAGTATTTCGTGCGCAATTCGTGAAAGCGCACGGGTTATTGTTTCCGAATCCATTATAACCTTGTTATTCATGATGAATATAAAATTTGTCCTTTATCCCGCGTTCACGCTCCTAGCCCTATTTGGAATTTCATTATTCCACCTCTACTGAATCAAAGAAAGCACCCTATGCCACCTAACTTTATCTAATACATTCTTATTACTAAAATCCCATGACCAATGTATGATAAATGCCTTACCAGCAATATTTTGTATAGACACTAATCCCCAAAATCTGCTGTCCTGACTGTTATCCCTGTTGTCTCCCATGACAAAAACGTACCCCTCAGGAACCTTTGTCAAAGGAATGTACTCCCCTTTTTCCGTAGAATCTTTTCCTTTTAGATATATGACACGGTGTATATTGCCGAAAAGGTCTTCTTCATACTCATCGTAACTCGCCTGAGTTCTCTCATCACGAAAATCCCCAAAAAATTTAAGAGGAACCTCTTGTCCGTTTATAAATATATTTCTACCCTTGATATCAATGCTATCACCCGGAAGACCTATTACCCTTTTTATATAATCTATTCCATCTTTTGAAGGGTCATCTTCGTAGTTTGGATAGGTGAATACTATCACGTCTCCATGCTTTATGTCCTTAATAGGCATAACGATCTTATCAGTAAATGGAATCTTTGTTCCGTATATAAACTTACTTACTAGCAGGTGGTCTCCTACAAGGAGTGTTGGAATCATAGAACCTGAAGGAATCTTAAAAGGCTGCACAATAAATGTTCTGATAAAAAGTGCAAGCGCTATGGCAATAACAAGAGACTCGATATTTTGCCTTAACCTTGATTTTCTAAACTTAGACAGGTGTTCATGCACTGTGCTATCAAGACCTTCAACCTTCGTGGCAAGGTCTTTCAAATTGCCATCCTCTAAGGCTCTTTCAGTCTGACTGATTCTATCCGTTATTAATTTCCCCACATCAGGGGCAATCTTTGAAATATTATGACTATAGAGGGAACGAGCGATAGCGACCGATCTCTTTGCCCTCTTTTTTATTTGAGATTCCTTTGACCAGATTCCAAACATCTTGAGGGTTTGAGTATAAATGGGAAGGGAGATTCTTTCAATATGGAGAGAAAACCGGAGAGATCAGTACAAATTGCAATTAACAATTTACGTTTAGTAGCCACCGAGCGGGGGCGACCGGTCGGTCGCCTCTACTTAAGAGAATTTGATGTTAATATTCTATAATTCCTCAGCACCCAAGATCCTCCCTACAGAGATGACTCCTTTTAATTTCTTTATTGACTTCATCACACCTTCAAGCTGGTTCAGGTCTGAGACAGCTATCTCAAAAGTCCCTATCGCCCTATCGTCGTCAGTTGAATGGATTTCCGCCTTAGATATGTTTATATCAGACGATGCTATGGAGCGTGTGATACTGGATAGTATGCCCGGGCGATCAGCGCATATAACCTCGATCTTCGCCGGCCTCTGTCCTTTAAAGCCCCTGTCCCATAGAACGTCGATTTTCCTCGCAGGGTCCACATCCAGAAGCTGTGAACAGTTGTGTTTGTGTATAGTTATTCCACGGCCCCTAGTTATGTATCCAACGATGTTTTCCCCGGGAATCGGCGTGCAGCAGTTCCCAAACCTGATCATAACGTCATCGTAACCCTTAACGAGAACCCCGCTTTTCGTCGAGCGTGTGAGGGTTTGTATAATTCTCTCAAGCATTGATTCCTTCTCTGGTAAGCCCTCTAATTTTTCCTTAGGAAGTATGCGTTTGAGAAGCTCCGTTACTGAGACCTTGCCATAACCAAGAGCCAGATAAAATTCATCTATATCCTTAAATCCAAGTTCGCTCAATGCATTATCAAGTTCGCCGCTTCTCAACATCTTTTGAAAATCAAGACCGTGTTGTCTGAATTTTCTCTCAGATATAGACCTTCCAACGAGCTTGGATTGCTCTCTTTCTTCAGTTCTAAGCCATGAGCGTATCTTTGTCTTTGCACGGGAGGTAACTACAAATTTAAGCCAATCGCGACTCGGTTTCTTATCGGTTATGGTAGCGATTTCTACCGTATCTCCGCTTCTCAGCTTGTAATCAAGTGGAACCAACTTCCCATTAACCCTTGCCCTTGTGCAGTGGTTTCCAATCTCTGTATGAATTGAATATGCAAAATCAACAGGCGTTGCTCCATTGGGAAGCTCCTTTAGATCCCCTTTTGGAGTAAAGGCATAAACCATATTGGGTATTAACTCACCCTTTACCGCTTCAAGAAATTCTGCAGGGTCTTTAATATCCTTCCATTCTAGAAGCTGTCTTAAGTTAGCATAGATCTTATCGCTCTCACCGGGCTCGATCCTCCCCTCTTTGTATTTCCAATGGGCTGCGATACCGTATTCCGCTATCTCGTGCATCCTCTGTGTTCTAATCTGAATCTCCATTCTTTCTCCATATGGGCCGATAACCGTGGTGTGCAGGGACTGGTATCCGTTTCCCTTCGGAAGCGCAATATAATCCTTGAACCTACCGGGCACGGGCTTCCAGGAAGAATGAACGGCGCCGAGAACCTCATAGCATTCCCTAAGCGAATCTGTAATAATCCTGAAGGCAATAACATCGTGCACCTGATCAAAGTCAAGGTTCTGTGTTTGCATCTTGATATAAATTGCGTAAACGTGCTTGAACCTGCCCGTAATTTCTGCCTTTATTCCAAACTCGGCGAGTTGTTTATCAAGTATGCTTTTTACAGATTCAACATACTTCTCCCATTCTTTCTTCTTTTTAGCGATTAGCTTTGAAATACTCTCATACTCTTCGGGATTTAGAAAACGAAAAGATAGATCCTCAAGCTCAGTTCTTATCCAGTAGATGCCAAGTCTATGCGCAAGAGGAGAATAAATTTCAAGTGTTTCCTTGGAAATCCTCTTCCTGCGATCTTCGGGAAGGTATTCCAGTGTCTGCATATTATGAAGTCTGTCTGCAAGCTTAACAAGAACAACCCTTATATCCTTTGCAGTTGCTAATATGAGTTTTCTGAAACTCTCCGCCTGTTCCTCGATCTTCGAGTTGAATGGAAGCTTGCTTATTTTTGTAACACCATCAACAAGAAATGCCACCTCCTTACCAAAAAGGGTTTCTATCTCCCCGATGGTAGCAAGCGTATCCTCCACCGTATCGTGAAGAAGACCTGTTACCACAGATGACAC
Source organism: Candidatus Dadabacteria bacterium (assembly GCA_022615255.1). GTDB lineage: Bacteria > Desulfobacterota_D > UBA1144 > Nemesobacterales > CSP1-2 > CSP1-2. Next base: position 13,855 of record JAKEHC010000117.1, read on the forward strand.
ATCCAATCTTAAATCTGCAAGTATCCCTGCTACCTCCAGGGGATGGCCTAGGTAAGATTCTCCTGAGCTTCTTTTTTGCCCCGCATGGACCTTTGCAGAGTAGACATAAGCCCTCTTGATGACCTCTACATCGGCTTCAGGTAGGTATGAGGTAACCTTTTCAACGATGTCGTTTAATCTCAACATAACTTTTTTCCCAGGCAACTACTTAGCAACAAAAACACTAAGGCGGAATCCAGAGGATAAAGTACTTCTGGCTTCTGAATCGGACTCATATTTCCCTTTTATACTCAAGCGCCTTAATTGGCTGAAGCTTTATCTTTAAAAGCCCTTGAGTGATTTTAACACCATTTCTCTTTTGCATCTCTCCGCAACTATGACAGCCTTTAGCCTATCTAAGGCCTCATGTATCGTGTCATTAATAATAATGTAATCATAGGAGTTGATTTCATCCATCTCTTTCCTTGAATCTTCGATCCTTCTTGCAATCTCTAGAGTTCCTTCATCATGCCTTTTGATAAGCCGCTCCCTTAAAACATTGAGCGACGACGGAGTAATGAAAATGTAAACACTCGAAGAATACCTACCTCTTATATTTCTAGCCCCTTGAGTATCTATGTCTAAAAGCAGATCTACACCTGAAGATCTCGCTCTTTCAATCTCCTCAACTGGGGTTCCGTAGTGGTGGCCGTGAACCTGAGCCCATTCGGCAAACCGCTCATTCTTAACCATCTCCTGAAACTCGTTCTCTGAGATAAATCTATAATCAACCCCATCTAATTCGCCGAGTCTCGGCGGTCTAGTCGTGCAAGATACTAAAAACTTGAGATTATCAACCGTTTCGATTACACGTTTAGTGAGTGTAGTTTTTCCGCTTCCTGACGGGCCCGAAATTATAAAAAGGATTCCCTCTCGCATGATTTTAAGAGTCAATTTTTAGTGTCTATAGAGTTTAGGATACCTTGAAGCAATTTGCAATTATAAAAACGCTTAAAAACTCAACGATATTTGACAAAACCCGTCAAAAGGTGGAAATTAATGATGACTGTATAATCTTAAGCAGACTTAACCTTTAGGTATCAAAAGATGATAGCTATGCTCTTCTGAATTAACATTAAAAATATAAATACCAAATACTAAAACTTTATAGGAATATTTAGATACTCTCATGCGCTTTCAGGAATATTTCAAAGACGGCAAAAAGCCGATAATATCATTCGAGATATTCCCACCAAAGGCAGATAAGGGGATGGAACCCCTTCTCGAAATTCTTCCTGATCTAGTCGCCCTTAACCCAGATTACATGACAGTAACCTACGGTGCGATGGGCACTACACAGCATAAAACACTAGAGATCGCCTCACTCCTAAAAAACTTTTATAAAATGGAGACAGCCTGTCACCTCACATGCGTCGGGGCATCACGCACTGAACTCAATGATATTCTTGAGCGGATTTCAAACGCCGCCATAAAGAATATAGTTGCACTACGCGGAGACCCTCCAATTGGTGAAAAAGCCTTTGTCCCACACCAAGATGGCTATTCACATGCCTATCGGCTAGTGGAGCATATCCGCCGTTTTGAAAAGCTTAGAGGCAAAGAGCCATTCGGTATCGCAGTTGCCGGTTATCCGGAGAAGCATATTGAAGCTCCGAGCTTAGAGGCGGACATTCATAACCTTAAGCTAAAAATCGAAGCGGGAGGCGACATCGTAATAACACAACTCTTTTTTGATAATGCTTTTTATTACAAATTTATAGAAAAGTGCAGGGATGCCGGTATAACTGTCCCGATAATCCCAGGGCTGATGCCAATTCTTTCCGTAAAACAGATTAAGCGTATAACCTCAATGTGCGGGTCCAGCATCCCTCATGAGCTTCGGTTAGAGCTTGACGCTTCTACAGATGACGATGAAAAGGCAAGTGAAATCGGTATACGTCAGTGCATCCGACAGGCAAAAGAGCTTCTTCAATATGAAGTACCCGGTATACATTTTTATGTGCTAAATAAGTACTCACACATCCGGAAGATAATGGAGGCGCTGAGGTAACTAGTCGTGAATCGTGCATCGTGAATCATGAATCATACATGATTCTATTAGCGCAAATTCCTGTCCATTCGCGGCTACGCAGATATAAAGAAATGCCTGAAACAAAATCCCTATTTAACAGAGTTGCGGGTCATTACGATTTCTTAAACACCATATTTAGCTTCGGAATCGATAAATCATGGAGAAATAGACTGGCTCTGGAAATATGCAGTCCAAAACTCCTACTTGATATAGCGACAGGAACGGGAGAGGTCGCGATTCAGTTTGCAAAGAAGTGGAACGGATGTTATGCAATCGGTATTGATCCTAGTAGGGAGATGCTTGATCTTGCTCACACAAAACTCGAGAAAACAGGCGTGAATGAAAAAATAGGTCTAGTGGTAGGATTTGCTGAAAGCCTGCCATTCAAAGATGGTACTTTTGATGCGATAACAACCGCCTTTGGAATTAGGAATACCGTTGATCCTCTTACATCTCTCAAAGAAATGAATAGGGTTTTAAGACAAGGAGGCACTGCAGGAATCCTTGAATTTGCCGTCCCGAGAAATCGGGTTTTTGCTCATCTTTATATGTCTTACATCAGAAATATGTTTCCACTTTTCGGATCGTTTTTTGGAAAGAGAAACGAATATCAGTATCTTGTAGACTCCATTCCCAAGTTCCCACAGAGGGAGCGTTTCAGCAAACTGATGGAAGAAGCCGCATTTACGGTAAAAAAGCCAATTGAGTTTACAATGGGGACTGTGATTATTTATATTGGATTTAAAAAGGATTAGAAGTCAGAATGGATAATGTGTAAACCTCAAACTCCTGACTCCATTCTATTTCCCAAACGTCTCTAGAATAGCCGTCTGATACCCCTTTACCTCTTCAAAATCCACAAAATAATGAGGCGCACTCAGGATTGGTAAGTCTAAATGTCCTCTATATTCCTTGACCTTCTTTCGGCATTCGTCTTTGTCCCCTGCTATGGCAAAGGTTTCAACCATATTGTCACTCACGCTTTCAATCATGGATTTAATATCCCTTTTAAAAAAAGCCTCTCTGATTTTTTGAGCCTCTTTCTCAAACTCGTGCATTCTGAATGGAGGTTCATATGTCCGAACTGTGGCGTAAAACGCTATGGTTGCGCGTGCTGCCTGCTTAGCCTGCTTTTTATTATTTGAAACAGCACACGTAATAATTGATGAAACCTCAAAATCCTTTCGATTTCTCCCTGATCGTTCGAGCCCTATTTTTATACTTTTATTCACCACTTCCTTAATGTATCTGAGTGAACATACAACATGCCCTATGTACCCGTCTGCAACCTCTCCTGAAGCCTGAGTCATATATCTTCCAACAGCAGCAAGGTAAATAGGGATATTTGAACGGAAGGGTTTGAATGGACGATGATAACCTCTGGTATTAATGTTGTAATAATCTCCGACGTAAGAAACAGGCTCACCTAAATGAGATTTATTCGTCATAAGCCTTATAACCTCGATACACTCTTTCATTCGAGATACAGGCTTTCCATGGATAATCCCATGCCACATCTCGTTTGTGCGCCTTGCCCCTGTTCCAAGCCCAAGAATGAGCCTTCCATTTGAAACCTCATCAAGGTCAAGTGCAGTAAGTGCTGTTATGAATGGACTTCTCACAAAAGCAAGCGCAACGGCAGTGCCTAGCTTAATCGTTTTCGTAGCCTGCGATACAAAGGAGAGTTGTTGGAAAGACGTTCTATATAGCTCCGTAGCCCAGACCGAGTCGAGCCTTGCACCTTCAGCTCCTTTAGCTAGCTCAACCAGGTCGGAAATGTTTTCAGCATCGAGAATTATCCCAGTGCGCTCCATAAGCTCCTTCTCCTCGTATTAGTCTGCTACTAATTTACTAAATTCTTGTTGAAATTGAAATGAATAAAAATCTATAAGCTAATATTGACTTATGCTATCAGGTAGCGTAAAAACCCGAGGGAAATTATTCCAAAAAATATATATAAATACCAATCAAAGTCTTATCGCTGGGATTTAAGAATGGAAAAGGCCAGTTTATTCGGTTTTCTTCTCAGGACTAGAAACGGCCTCTTCCAGACCTTCTTTAGCCTTCTCTTCTTCACCCTCGATTAGACCGAGCTCTTCTGCAGATTCTTTTTTTAAGCTCTTAACTTGAGCCGCTCCCTTTTTACCCTTTGGCTCTTTTAGAGTAGTTTTTGGCTTCTTTTTGCGCCTGGACTCGAATGCCTCTTCAACAAGCTCTATTAAAGAGATCGGGGCGTTATCTCCCCTCCTTACACCGAGCTTAATTATCCTAGTGTAACCGCCGGGGCGCTCCTTAAACCTAGAGGCAATCTCTTCAAATAGCTTCTTTAATACCTCTTTTTCTCTAACTACCGCTTGAGCCTGTCTCCGTGCATGAAGCGTGCCGCGCTTGGCAAGGGTTATTAACTTTTCAGCGATTTTTTTTATTTCTTTAGCCCTTTTATCTGTTGTTTCAATTCTTCCGTGACGCAGGAGGTCTGTAACCATATTACGAAATAAAGCCTTTCTGTGTTTAGTCACAACGCCTAGTTTTCTTCCAATCCTTCTATGTCTCATCTGGAAGCCTCCGGGGTATTAGCTTGATACCCTTTTCTCCTTTGCTCGCTTCGTCTTTTCTACTTCAAAGATCTCCTTATTAAGATCCATGCCAAGGCCAAGACCCAGCTCTCCGAGCCTGTCTTTTATCTCCATTAGAGAACGCTTGCCGAAGTTTTCAAGATTTAAAAGCTCTTCCTCAGTTTTCTGAATCAAGTCCCCTACGTGATCTATATTTGCTTTTCTTAGGCAGTTTAAGGATCTAGCCGAAAGGTCCAGATCGTCGATTGTATTAAAAAGTACGCCCTCTGTACCGATTATCTCTTTTTTCTTCTCAACCTCGACTATAGCGTCAACCTCCTGCTCGTCGAAGTTTATAAACACCCTGAATTGCTCGCGCAGGATTTTAGCCGCATAGGCAAGGGCATCCTCCGGAACGATTATCCCATTTGTCCAGATCTCAAGCGTCAGTCTTTCATAGTCAGTTCGTCTTCCAACCCTAGCATTTGTGACATTGTAATCAACCTTCTTTACTGGAGAGAAAAGAGCGTCTATAGGTATAACACCTATAGCTCTTTGCACATCTCCCCGCCTTTCCACCGGCTCGTAGCCGCGCCCCATTTCCACCGTCATCTTCATCTCCAGCTTTGCCCCTTCCGAGAGTGTTGCAATTTGATGAGTCGGATTCAGTATCTCAACCTGATGCCCTGTGGTAATGTCGCCCGCTTTGACATCGCATTCTCCCATAGCGCTAATAGTGAGTATCTGTGGTTCATAGGTATGAATTTTGAGCTCAATACCCTTCAGATTTAAAACGATCTCAGTAACATCCTCTTTAACACCGGGTATGGTAGAAAATTCATGAAGCACTCCTTCTATCTTAAGTGACGTTATAGCAGGCCCTTGTATAGAGGAGAGTAATACCCTTCTTAAAGCGTTTCCAAAAGTAACTCCGTATCCACGCTCTAGGGGCTCACATATGAACTTCCCATAGACTGTACTCGAAGCCTTCTCGTCCTTTTCGAGTTTTTTCGGTCTTATAAGATCCTGCCAGTTTCTCTGAAAATCCTTCACCTTGCCTCCCTCCATTTGTTAGTTATAGGGTGCTTTAAAATTAATATTAAGATCAATTTAGCGATCAAACCCTTGAATAGAATTCTACTATTAACTGCTCTTCTATAGGAAACGTAACATCCCCCCTTTGAGGAAGCCTTTTAATAATCCCCTTGTAGTTCTCTTTATTAAGGTCAAGCCAGTCAGCTAGCCCCCTCCTCGCAAGTATTTCGAGTGACTTGTTAATTCTATCTAGTTTCTGACTCCCTTCGCTTATCTCAATAACGTCACTCAACTTAACCTGATATGATGGAATATCCAGCTTCCTTCCATTAATAAGGATATGGCCATAGCGCACTATCTCTCGTGCCTCCTTTCTAGAGCCTGCAAAACCAAGACGGTATACTACATTATCAAGCCTTCTTTCCAGCAAAGAAATAAGAAGCTCGCCAGTGATGCCTTTAACACGGGAAGCCCTTTCAAAATACCTTCTAAACTGTCTTTCAGTAAGACCATAAACTCGTCTCACCTTCTGCTTCTCTCTAAGTCTTATCCCAAACTCAGAAAATTTGGGACGAGTCAGACCGTGCTCGCCGGGACCCTGATCAGGACGCCTCTCTACAGCACACTTTTCCGTATAGCACCTCTCCCCTTTGAGGAAAAGCTTCATTCCTTCCCTTCTGCAAAGCCTGCAAACAGCCCCTGTGTATTTTGCCAATTCTTTAAGACCTCCTTTGATTCATGATGCACGATTCACGATGGATGAAAGTTTTTATGTGCATCATGCATGCTGTATCTATACCCTTCTTCTTCCAGCGGGCCTGCAGCCGTTATGAGGAATTGGGGTAACATCTCGAATCATCGTAACTCTAAGCCCAGCAGCCTGAAGAGATCTGATGGCAGGCTCCCTTCCCGGGCCCGGCCCTTTGACATAAACAGAAACGCTTTTCATTCCATGTGCCATTACTTTCCTTGCCGCATCTTCAGCAGCAATCTGAGCAGCAAACGGAGTCCCTTTTCTCGTGCCCTTAAATCCCTTTGCCCCGCTGCTCGACCATGCAATAACGTTTCCCTGATTGTCACTTATTGTAATTATTGTGTTATTGAAAGTAGCTTGAATGTGAGCTACTCCTTGATCTGCGAACTTTTTGCTCTTTTTAGCCGTCTTTTTCTTAGCCAACCCTCACCTCCAGTTTAGCCCTTAAGCTTTTTCTTTTTTGTAATCGCTGTGCCTTTAGGCCCCTTTCTCGTTCTAGCATTAGAACGGGTCCTTTGTCCACGAACAGGAAGGCCGAGTTTATGTCTCATTCCTTTATAACAGCTTATTTCAAGCAGACGCTTGATATTAGTCTGAACCTCTTTTCGTAACTCACCCTCAACCGTGTAATCCCTTTCGATTATATCCCTAATTTTGGCAACCTCTTGTTCGCTTAAGTCCTTGGATCGCCTATTTAGGTCAACATCAGCACTTGCAAGGATTTTCCTCGAGGTCAGCCTGCCAATCCCATAAATGTACGTAAGGCCAACTTCAACCCTTTTATTCGGTGGAATATCTACACCCGCTATTCTTGGCATCCCATTACCTCCTAACCTTGTTTTTGCATATGCTTCTTGTTCTCACATATTATGCGGATGGCGCCACGTCTTTTTATTATCTTGCATTTATCACAAATTTTCTTCACCGAAGCCCTTACTTTCAATCTAGATTCCTCCTCTTTTATCTCCTCTTTATTAAAGTATCACTACTTCTTTAGTCTATATATGATTCTTCCCTTAGTCAGGTCATATGGTGATAACTCCACCCTTACCTTATCCCCTGGGAGAATCCTGATGAAATTAGTCCTCATTTTTCCAGAAACATAAGCAAGTATCTTAGGACCACCTTCAATCTCTACTCTAAACATTGCATTTGGAAGCGCCTCGATCACTGTACCCTCAAACTCTATTCTTTCCTCCTTCGCCATAACCCCCTCACCCTCTTAGCTCGGTCAAAATCATGGGACCATCCTCAAGAATTGCAACAGTATGCTCAAAATGGGCAGAAAGCGTACCATCTACAGTCACAGCAGTCCAGCCATCGCCTAAAACCTTGACTTCTGGTCCTCCAACATTCACCATTGGCTCAATTGCTATTACCATTCCTGGCTTTAGTCTTATGCCCCTTCCCCAATGCCCATTTTCTGGAACAAAATTTGGCACCTGCGGCTCCTCGTGAAGCTTCCTTCCAATCCCATGCCCTACAAACGCCCTTACAACTGAAAATCCCTCCTTCTCGACACTACTCTGAATAGCCTGAGAAATGTCGAATAGTCTTCCTGACGGTCGAGCCATTTTTATTCCCTCATACAGAGAATCCCTCGCGACTCGAAGAAGGCCATCGGCAAGCTGAGATATTTTACCAACCGGCACAGTCTTCGCTGAATCGCCGTAGAATCCATTAAGACACACACCAAAATCCAAGCTTACAATATCCCCCTCTTTCAAAATCTTATTCTTCGATGGAATTCCATGCACAACCTCTTCATTAATGGCAAAACAAACAGATGCAGGAAAACCTCGGTACCCTTTAAAAGCCGGTATGGCTCCCTTCTTTAAAGTAATATCCTCAGCAATCATATCTAGGTCCCATGTAGAAACACCAGGCTTAGCTTCCACTTGAAGTTTATCTAACACCTCGATAACGACTTCTGAAGCTCTTTTAATCTTTTCTATCTCTTCCTTGCTCTTTAAATAAACCATCTAACCAATACCTTTCAAAACCTTTTCGATCCTTGAAAAAACATCATCAATTGTGCCTAACCCGTCAATCCTCTTTAAGATTCCTCCTCTTTTATAAAATTTCTTTATGGGCTCGGTCTGCCTTCGGTATACCTCAAGTCTTGTTCTTATAACATCCTCGCTGTCGTCATCCCTTTGATAAAGCCCGCCTCCACATTTGTTACAATACCCCATATTTGTAGGGGGATCATAAATAATATGATACATCGAGCCACATTTTTCGCAAACACGCCTGCCGCTTATTCTTTTAACGATCTCTTCGTCGCTAAGCTCGATTGAGATCACGCTGTCAATCTTTTGTCCCTCCTTACTAAGCATATTGTCAAGTGCCTCTGCTTGCTCTATTGTCCTCGGAAATCCGTCAAATAGAAACCCCTTTTTTGAATCCTTATCCGAAATCCTCTCCCTTATTATTCCGATTATTACATTATCAGGAACCAACTCACCTTTATCCATATATGATTTTGCGAGCTTTCCAAGCTCGGTCCCTTCTTTGACAGAAGCCCTCAAAATATCCCCAGTAGAGACATGAAGAAAGTTATACTTTTGAGAGATTTTAGCCGCCTGTGTGCCCTTTCCAACACCTGGTGGTCCAAAAATTATAAATATCATGAATTACGCTCCATATCTTCTAGGTCCTTTCATTCCCCTTTTTCTTATGAATCCTTCATAACTATGAGTGATCAGGAAAGACTCAATCTGCTGCACGGTGTCTAGAGTCACGCCCACAACGATAAGTAGTGAAGTCCCGCCGAAGAAAAAGGGAATATTAAAAGGCGCTCCTTGAAGAATAGACGGAAGCACACACACAGCCGCAACGTACATTGCCCCGATGAAGGTGATCCTTCCAAGAATCTTCTCAATATACTCCGCCGTCTTCCTTCCTGGTCTAATCCCAGGTATAAAGCCGCCGTTTTTTCTAAGATTGTCGGCGAGATCATCCGGGTTGTATATAACAGCTGTATAAAAGTAAGCAAAAAATATTATTAAGGCGGCATATATAACATTGTAAAAAAAACTCTCTTGTAGGAATATATCCGTGATATCCCTTAAGAATGGTATATTGACAAAACTGAGTATGGTTGCCGGAAAAATTAAAAGCGAGGAGGCGAAAATAGGGGGAATGACACCGGCTGTATTTACCTTAAGTGGAAGATGTGATGCCTGACCTCCATACACCTTTCTTCCCACTACCCGCCTTGGATATTGAACAGGAATTTTTCTATAGGACCTCTCAACATATACTATTACGCCCACGACAAGCGCCATAAAAACTAAAAGGAGAAGTATTCCGAATACTGTAAGCTCACCGCTTTCGACGAGTCTTACAGAGTCCCATAGACCGGCTGGCATTCCTGTAATAATAGAAGCCGCAATTATAAGAGATATACCGTTTCCTATACCCCGCTCGGAGATCTGCTCGCCTATCCACATTACGAAAAGGGTTCCAGCCGTGAGCGTGATAACAGTTGTAAATCTAAACATCCATCCTGGATCTCTAACAACGGAAGCACCTGAACCAAGTCCACCTTCGAGTGTAGTGGCGAGCATGAGTCCCTGAATAATACATATCAGCACAGTGCCATAGCGTGAGTACTGGTTGATTTTCCTCCTTCCCGCCTCGCCTTCCTTTTGCATCGCCTCAAGAGTAGGAAACGCCTTGACAAGAAGCGACATGATAATCGAAGAGGTAATGTAAGGCATTACGCCCAGTGCGAAGATGGAGGCTCTCTCAAGTGCACCGCCTGAAAACAGGTTCAGTATGTCGAAGATTGTTCCTTTTGTCTGCTCGAAAAGCTTTATAAGCTCTTCAGGGTTAATTCCAGGTGTGGGAACAAATACACCCAATCTATAAACAACAAGCATTAAGGCGGCAAAGAGAAGCCTTCTGTTAAGCTCCGGAATCTTAGGTATAGCTCCTATATTCCTACTCATATATTCTCTGCTTTTCCACCCCGATCTTCAAGCTTTCTTATAGCTTCCTTGCTAAAGCCATGCGCTTTAACAACAATACTAATGCTGAGCTCCCCGTCCCCAAGAATCTTGACGGGATTCCTACCACTCACTAAACCACGGCTCTTAAGCCCTTCTGGAGTTATGAGTTCGCCATCTTTAAAATTATTTAAGTCTCTAATATTAACGATGTCGTAAAAGATCTTATGAGGACTTCTGAATCCGCGCTTAGGAGACCTCATTTTGAGAGGGGTCTGCCCTCCTTCAAACCAAGGAGATACCCTTCCCCCCGAGCGCGATCTTTGTCCCTTGTGCCCCTTTCCGGATGTTTTTCCATGACATCCGGGACCTCGACCTAACCTCTTTCTACCCTTTACTGCACCCTCTGGAAAAATTATTTTATCTAACATTTTAAATCACCCTTTTACACTTCTATAATGAGTTTAGAATTCAATAGTCGCATTAAAAATAACCTTTGCGCACCAACTATCAAAATAAAATGTAAGCCTAGAACAACCTATAGCTATTTCACCTGTCTCTTGTTTTCAAAGAGTTGCATTAAAACTCTCATGTCTGATAATATTTAGGAAGATCCAGGTCTTTTGTCTCCCGCCCTCTAAGTCTAGCAACATTTTCAGGTGTTGTTAGCAAGGATAGTCCTTTAATTGTTGCTAAAACAGCATTAAGGGGGTTTGTTGACCCTAAAACCTTGGATAGAATATCCTGAATCCCTGAAAGCTCTACAACAGACCTTACCGCTCCGCCTGCAATAACCCCGGTACCAGGTGCAGCAGGTCTTAAAATAACCCGACTTGAACCATGCTCGCCAATAACCTCATGCGGAATGGTACTATCATGCCTCGGAACCCTGATGAGATTCTTCTTTGCCTTTTCTATAGCCTTTCTTATAGCATCCGGTACCTCGTTGGATTTACCCAAAGCGGTCCCTACGATGCCATTACTGTTTCCAATAACAACCAGTACGGTGAAATGAAACCTCTTACCGCCTTTCGTTACTTTGGCAACCCTTCTAACATGGACAATTTTTTCTTTTAACTCAACTCCGCCAGAATCAATTCTTTCCCTTGGCAAATTTACCTCCTAAAGTTCTTTGTTTGCACCCAGTCCCCGTACCGTTCGACTTAAGGTTAAAGCTCAAGCCCCGCTTCTCTTAATCCCTCTGCCAGTGCCTTCACTCTGCCGTGGTAGAGATAACCAGCACGATCGAAACACACCTTCTTTATACCCTTTGACAAAGCCATCTCGCCAACATACCTGCCAACCAATTTTGCAATATCAATCTTCTTCTTTCTCTCCTCACTTATTAATTCTCTAACCTTGGGTGTGAGTGTTGACGCAGCAAGAAGCGTGGTTTCTTTTATATCATCAATTATCTCTGCATAAATATGGTTAGAAGACTTAAACACTGAAAGCCTCGGCACATTTGAAGTACCCCTTAGCTTACTTCTAATTCTTTTATGCCTTACATCCCGTCTTACCTTTCTGGTCTTTTTAATTATCATTTCTTTGCGCCTGCCTTTCCCGGTTTGAGTTTCAGTGTTTCATTCGTGTACCTTATTCCTTTTCCTTTGTATGAGTCCGGGAATCTGAGTCTTTTAATCCTGGCTGCCGTTTCACCCACTAGTTCTTTATCAATCCCCTGAATAGTCACCCTCGTTCCTCTTTCCTCGACTCTGACTGCTACCCCTTCGGGAAGAGAAAATTCAACCGGGCTTGAATAACCTAAGCTGAACTTAAGGGTATTTTTCCCTATAAGCTCCGTCTTATAGCCAACGCCTATGATATCAAGTGACTTAGAAAACCCCTCAGTAACACCAGAGATCATGCTCGCTAAAAGAGAGCGCGTGAGACCGTGAAGGGCTCTAAACCCCTTTTCGTCGTTTTTTCTCTCGACTCTGACATTAGTATCATCAACCTTTACTTCAATACCGAGTGGAGTACGCCTTAAAAGCTTCCCTTTCGGTCCTGAAATTTCTACTAACCCGTCTTTTATATTAACCTTTACCCCGCTTGGTATTCTAACCGGTCTTCTTCCTATTCTCGACATAATTCTTTCCTCACCAAATTGCACATATAAGCTCTCCCCCTATTCCAGAGCGGCGTGCCTGAATACCTGTCATAATCCCTTTTGAAGTTGAAAGTATGTAAATTCCTAATCCACCCCTTATCCTAGGAATCTCGTTTTTACCGACATAAACCTTGCGCCCGGGCCTACTCACCCTGTGAATCTCAGATATTATAGACTCCTTTTGAGGTGTGTATTTAAGCGTTACTTTGATTACCTTCTTTATCCCGTCCTCAATTACTTTAAAATCATTTATGTATCCTTCTTCTTTAAGAACCCTAGAAATATCAATCTTAATACTCGATGCAGGAATATCTACATAGTCAAAGCGAGCCTTGAGACCATTTTTAATTCTCGTAAGCATATCAGCTATTGGATCTGTCATCATTATTACCTCTTCCTATCTCCGCTTTTCCACTTCTAAAATGCGCGCATTACCAACTAGCCTTCTTAACCCCGGGTATCTTCCCGAAACTAGCAGCTTTTCGGAAGCATAACCTGCACATATCGAACCTTCTTAAATACGCCCTCGGCCGTCCGCAAAGAGGGCAGCGATTTCTATGTCTGATACCAAACTTAGGTCTTCTCTTTAACTTCTCCATCATTGATTTCGTCGCCATTTTCCCTCTATATTCTTTTCTAATTTATCAAAACATCTATAACCTTCTTACGAATTGAAGAAAATAGAAATATTCTAGGATTATGCTCGACAATTCGCGTCATATTAACGCTCCCTAAAAGGCATTCCCATTTGTTTTAAAAGCTCTTTAGATTCTTGATCAGTTTTTGCCGTCGTAACAATGGTTATATTCATTCCCTTTACCTTCTCAACTTTGCCATACTCGATCTCAGGAAATATCGTATGTTCCCGGAGTCCTAGAGTGTAGTTGCCATTACCATCAAAAGCCTGAGGGGAAACCCCTCGGAAATCTCTTACACGAGGAAGGGCTAGATTAACTAATCTGTCATAAAACTCATACATCCTTTCACCACGAAGTGTAACCATACAACCTATATTTGCTCCCTCTCTTAGTTTAAAACCCGCTATTGATTTTCTAGCCCTCGTTACCACAGGCCTCTGCCCAGTAATTATAGAAACCTCTTTAACGGCATCGTCTATTATCTTATTTTCTTTACCCCCGTCACTTAGAGTGCCAAGCCCCATATTAATCACGATCTTCTCTAATCGTGGAATCTCCATTTGATTTTTGTATCCAAACCTCTCTTTAAGTAACTTAGCAATCTTAACCTTGTAATTTTGCTTTAATCTAGGAACCATTAACTTTTGATCTCCTCTCCACATCTTCTGCAATAACGTGTTTTTTCTCCGCTTGGAAGCCTTTTTCGCCCTATCCTCACGGGACGGTCACACTTTGCGCAGTAAATCATCAGTTTCGATAGATGGATTCCGGTTTCCTTTTCAAATATCCCTCCGCCTGGATTTTTCTGTGAAGGATGAGCATGTCGTTTAACGATATTTAGTTTTTCAACAATTGCTTTTTTGTCATCTGTTAATATCCTTATAACCTTCCCTGTCTTTCCATTCTCCTTACCGGAAATTACATAAACCGTATCACCTTTTTTGATTTTTCCGTGAGTCAATTCCATAGGTTTAAACAACCTCCGGTGCAAGCGAGATTATCTTCATAAATCCCTTAGAACGCAGCTCCCTTGCTACCGGTCCAAAAACACGAGTGCCAATTGGCTCGTTTTCCTTAGTTATAAGCACGGCAGCATTATCATCAAACCTTACATAAGAGCCATCCGAACGCCTTTGTTCCTTCCTAGTGCGTACGATTACAGCCCTATGCACATCTCCCTTCTCCACTTTTGAATTAGGTATAGCCTCCTTTACCGACACTACAACCACATCGCCAATCTTTGCATATTTTCTATTAGACCCACTCATAACCCTTATGCAGAAAAGCCTTTTCGCTCCAGTATTGTCGGCGGCTTCAAGAACTGAGGTTGGTTGAATCATCCTTCGTTTCCCCCATCTCCAAGAACCTCTTTAGGAAGTTCGTCTTCCAAAGGAGATGCACGCTCAAGGATCTTGCCTACCCTCCACCTCTTAGTGCGGCTGAGCGGTCTTGTTTCGATGATGAAAACCTTATCGCCTATCCTGCAATCGTTTTTTTCATCGTGGGCTTTGAACCTCGATATTCTCTTTATAGGCTTTCCATACCTTGAATGGCTCATGATTTGGGTTACATCTATAACAACAGTCTTATTCATCTTGTTGCTGGTAACAACACCCACTTTTGTTTTGGCCTTACCTCTTCTCATTCCTTCTACTTTCTCCTTATTCCAAGCTCTCTTTCCCTCATAACCGTGAGTATTCTTGCTAAATCTCTCCTTAGTTTTCCTACCCTAGATACGTTTGTCGTTTGACGTGTTGAGAGTTGAACCTGAAAGCTGAAAAGCTCTTCCTTTATATCTCTTTCTTTCTTCTTTAATTCGTCATCACTAAGCTCTCTTGCTTCAACTGCCTTCATCCAACAAGCACCCCCTCTTCACGAACAACTATTCGAGTTTTTACAGGCAGCTTATGTGAGGCAAGTCTAAGTGCCTCTTTAGCGGCATCCGGTTCAAGACCGCTTATTTCATACAGCATCGTTCCCCTTTTAATTGGGGCAACGTAACCGACAACATCACCCTTTCCCTTTCCCATCCTGGTCTCAGCAGGCTTCTTAGTTATAGGCTTGTCAGGGAATACCCTCACCCAGAGCTTTGCCCCACGCTTAACGTGGCGTGTCACAGCAACTCGTCCTGCCTCGATCTGCTGTGCAGTCAATCTCGCACTTTCAACAGATTGAAGCCCAAACTCCCCAAAGGCAAGAGTGGCACCCCTTGTTGCACGTCCCCTTATTCTTCCTTTATGTTGCTTTCTATATTTTGTTCTGGCTGGCTGAAGCATATTTTGCTCCTAAAGCACCTGTCGTCCTTTTTTCTCCAATACCTCTCCTTTAAATATCCAGACCTTAACACCTATTACCCCGTATGTTGTCTTTGACTCGGCAAATCCATAGTCAATGTCCGCACGAAGGGTTGCAAGAGGAACCCTACCCTCTCGGTACCATTCCTTCCTTGCTATTTCCGACCCCCCTAACCTCCCAGCAACCATCACTTTTATCCCGAGAGCTCCGAGTCTCATTGCGGAGGCCATTGCCCTTTTCATCGCACGCCTGTACGCTACACGCCTTTCAATCTGTAGCGCAATGTTCTCTGAAGCCAACTGTGCGTCTATCTCAGGACGCTTTACTTCACGAATATCCAAATAAACATCCTTGCCGGTAATATTAGCCAGATCACGTCTAAGAGATTCAATCTCTTGTCCTCTTCTTCCAATTATCATTCCAGGCCGCGCCGCATGAGCCACTATTCTTACCTTTTCAGAAGCCGCCCTCTCCAATTCGATTTTTGAGATACCAGCCTGATAAAATCCCTTTTTAATGAGCTCCCTAACCTTCATATCTTCATGAAGAAGCTCTGTATACCTCTTCTTCTCCGCATACCATCTTGAATCCCAACTTTTAGTTATTCCGATCCTAAGTCCGATCGGGCAGATCTTCTGTCCCAAGTTATAACCCCCTTTCTTCGAGTACAAGCGTTATATGACTTGTTCTTCTTTTTCTTGGAAAAGCCCTTCCCATCGCCCTTGGTCTAAACCTCTTGATCACAGGCCCTTGAGAGGCGTAAGCCTCTTTGATATACAGAGATTCCGTATCTGTATGACCCTTTTCACCAGCATTGGCGACTGCAGATTTAAGGAGCTTGGCAATAATTGGAGCAGGCCTTCTTTTTATGGATGCAAGAGCTGCAAAAGCTTGTTCAACACCGCTCCCCCTGATTAAGTCAAGTATAACCCGCGCTTTCTTTGGCGATGTTCTAGTATATTTGAGCATAGCTTGTGAAACCATTTTTTTATCCTATTAATTACTCAGTCTTTTCAACCTTTGCCTTTTTATCACCAGCTCCGTGACCCCTAAAGGTTCGAGTCGGAGCAAATTCTCCAAGCTTATGTCCTACCATATGTTCAGTTATATAGACAGGTATGAACATCTTCCCGTTATATACAGCAAAAGTGAGCCCTATCATCTGGGGTATGATCATCGAAGCCCTTGACCATGTTTTTATTATACGTTGATCCCCTGAAGCCCTCGATGATTGAATCTTCTTTAATAGTTTTGGATCGATGTAAGGCCCCTTTTTTTTCGACCTAGCCATAAACACTCCTTAAGGCACTAAAAACCCCAATTAGTAAATTCCAAACCACAAACAAATTCAAAATTACAGATCTCAAATACCGATATTGTGGTTTCGAATTTGATGCTTGTAATTCGTACGCAACTCGGCCCTTGTTATTTGGAATTTCCATTTTCATTAGTCCATTCCATAACCAATTCTCCGACGCTTTACTATAAACTTCTTCGTCCTCTTGTTCTTCCTCGTCTTGTAACCAATTGTAGCCCACCCCCAAGGTGAAACCGGGTGAGGATTCCCTTGTGGCGCTTTCCCTTCACCTCCGCCGTGCGGATGATCTACAGGATTCATTGCAACGCCCCTTACATGTGGGCGCTTTCCCATGTATCTGCTTCTACCAGCCTTTCCAATCATTATAAGCTCATGCTCCACGTTACTAACTTTTCCAATAGTCGCCATACAATTTAGATGAACAAGCCTAATCTCACCTGAGCCCATTCTAATCTGCGCATAATCTCCCTCTTTAGCTAAGAGCTGTGCTGATGTCCCTGCGGCTCGCGCAAGCTTCCCTCCACCAGAAGGTTTTAATTCTATATTGTGAATGAATGTTCCAAGTGGAATGTTCTTCAAAGAAAGCGCATTCCCATTTGAAACGTCAATACCGTCTCCTGAAGTTATCTTATCACCGACTTTTAATCCATCCGGAGCTATTATGTATCTCTTCTCCCCGTCAACATAACCGACAAGCGCAATTCTTGAAGAACGATTTGGGTCGTATTCTATTGATAATACCTTTCCCGGTATATTAAATTTATCCCTTTTGAAATCAATAATTCTATATAAGCGCTTGTGACCCCCCCCACGATGCAGACTTGAAACCCTTCCCTGAGAGTTTCTCCCAGCTCGCCTCTTAAGAGGGACTGTAAGAGGTTTGAACGGCTGATCCGCAGTAATCTCCGAGAAATCAAGACTGGTCATAAACCTTCTTCCTGAAGAAACTGGACGATATTTTTTGATCCCCATAATTAAACTCCTTCAAAGAACTCTATTTTGCCTTCTTTCAGTTTCACATAGGCCTTCTTAAGCGGTGACCTCCTACCAGATATACGGCCGAATCTTTTTACATTCTTTCCAGTCAAAATAAGCGTTCTTACTTTATCCACCTTAACTTTAAACAGTCTCTCTACAGAGTCTTTTATCTCTTTTTTATTGGCCTTCCCATCTACCGCAAATATGTACCACCCTATATCCTTTATTGCTGATGATTTTTCCGTAATGAGAGGACGCTTTATTATTTCTCTTGGCTCCCTCAATTTTTAAGTACCTCCTGAACTCGAACAAGTGAGTCCTCCGTCATAACAAGTGAGTTAAATCTAAGTATGTCGTAAATGTTGAGTCCATCAGCTTTTAATACCTTCACGTCTTCTAAGTTTCTTGCCGATTTTTTTAGAATTTCATTATCATCTTTAATTAATATTAAAGCTCTATTAAGCTCAAATCTTTTAAGAAAACTTACAACCTGCTTAGTTTTAATCTCAGACAAATTAAAATCCTTAAGTATTAAGATATTGCCATCCCTATGTTTTAATGAAAGAGCGCTTTTTAAAGCCTGACGTCTAGTCTTTTTAGGGATGTTATATGACCAATCTCTCGGTTGAGGTCCAAATATTATAGCACCCTTTCTCCACTGAGGTGCCCTAATACTTCCCTGACGGGCGCGGCCTGTGTGTTTTTGTCTC
This sequence comes from Candidatus Dadabacteria bacterium, assembly GCA_022615255.1. Lineage (GTDB taxonomy): Bacteria > Desulfobacterota_D > UBA1144 > Nemesobacterales > CSP1-2 > CSP1-2. The sequence goes on from JAKEHC010000117.1 coordinate 32,272, forward strand.
CAGGGTTTCTTGCCGCCACCACTTACTTCACCCCTTGTCTTAGTCGAGGCAGTTCCGGAACGGCGTTTAGCCAATTGCCAGTTAATCACATAATAGAATAAATGCTCCTGTATTGGGGCCTCGAAAACCACTGGATCAAGTTCTACTTCACCGACTTTGTTTTTCTCTAAATTATAAACGCTATGCTGTGCCACCTTTCACCCTGCCTCTTCTCGTATGCTTTAAAATCAACAAACCACCATCTGGACCAGGAACAGAGCCTTTTACTAATACTATGTCCTTTTGAGGTTCTACTTTAATTATTCGAAGTCCTTGCATAGTCACCCTTTCAGCTCCCATATGCCCCGGCATTCTAAGTCCCTTCCATATCCTAGCAGGATAAGAGTGCTGGCCAATTGAACCAGGTTTTCTATGAGACATACCTCCATGAGAATCAGGCTGACCGCTAAATCCATGCCTCTTCATAGCGCCGGCAAAACCCTTTCCCTTGCTTGTTCCAGTAACGTCTATTATGTCCCCTTTTTTAAATATGTCTGCTTTAATAACGTCTCCAGACTTATAGTCATCAACCTTGCCTTTGAGGATTTCAAACTCCATAAGAAATCTTATTGGTGGAATACCGGCTTTCTTAAAATGCCCAAGTAAAGGTTTTGTCTTCCTCTGGGGTTTTGCTTGCTCAAATCCAATTTGAACTGCCTCGTATCCATCTTTTTCCAAGTTCTTTTTTTGAACCACAAAACAAGGTCCCGCCTCTATAATAGTGGCCGGTATCTGTGTTCCGTCCTCAAGAAATATCTCAGTCATTCCGACTTTTCTACCTATTAATCCCTCTATCATAACGTTTATGATCCTGTAAGTTTTATTTCAACCTCAACACCAGATGCTAGGTCAAGCTTCATCAATGCATCAATTGTCTGCTGGGTAGGGTCAAGAATGTCAATTAGTCGCTTGTGAGTCCGTATTTCAAAATGCTCCCTTGAATTCTTATCCACGTGCGGAGATCTCAACACACAGTAGCGACTTATGTGAGTTGGGAGCGGAACCGGACCCGCTACCCTTGCCCCTGTCCTTTTAGCCGTTTCTACAATTTCTTTTGCAGATTTATCTAACAATCTATAATCAAACGATTTCAACTTTATCCTGATCTTGGCAGCACGATTCATACTCTTATTATCCTGGAAGCCTCTCTACTGAGTGATTTTAGTAACAACACCTGCTCCTACTGTCCTTCCACCCTCTCTTATCGCAAACCTTAACCCATCCTCCATCGCCACTGGC
>JAKEHC010000118.1 GCA_022615255.1 Candidatus Dadabacteria bacterium
AATTGATCTGGATGATTCTCAAGAGGAATACGCTTCAAACGGCAGTTCGAATAAAAACTATCCTGTTACAGCATACGATACTAGCGGTCCTTATACAGACCAGAGCATTGAAATAGATATTAATAATGGGCTTACACGCCTCAGGGAAAAATGGGTTTTAGACAGGGGTGATGTAGAAAGACTAGAGGATTTTTCATCGGAATTTGCGAGAAAAAGCCTAAGGGACATCAGGCTTGATGAGATTAGGTTTAAGCATATTAAAAAACCCCTAAAAGCCAAGCCGGGTAAGAACGTTACCCAAATGCATTATGCTCGAAGAGGCGTTATTACACCTGAGATGGAATATGTAGCAATCCGCGAAAACCAACGTATAGATGAAGTAAAAGAACACATGGATGATTTAGCCAGATACCATAAAGGAGAAGGCTTTGGAGCAGATATCCCGGCGAGCTATATTACCCCGGAATTCGTTAGAGAAGAGGTTTCATCCGGAAGGGCAATTATTCCCAGCAACATTAACCATCCCGAAAGCGAACCGATGATAATAGGCAGAAATTTTTTGGTAAAAATCAATGCCAACATCGGGAACTCTGCCGTGACTTCGAGTATAGAAGAGGAGGTTGAAAAGGCTGTTTGGGCTTGCAGGTGGGGCGCTGACACGGTAATGGATTTATCTACCGGGAAAAATATACATGAAACAAGGGAATGGATTATTAGAAATTCTCCAGTTCCAGTGGGCACTGTTCCTATATATCAAGCCCTGGAGAAGGTTGGGGGAAAGGCGGAGGATTTATCATGGGAGGTATATAGAGACACGCTCATTGAACAGGCAGAACAAGGAGTGGATTACTTTACCATACATGCCGGGGTGCTTCTGAGATATATTCCCTTAACTGCGAAGAGGGTGACCGGTATTGTTTCAAGAGGCGGCTCCATTATGGCTAAATGGTGCCTAGCGCATCGTAAAGAGAGCTTCTTATATACGCATTTTGAAGAGATTTGCGATATTATGAAGGCTTATGATGTTGCGTTCTCCCTGGGTGATGGATTGCGCCCCGGCTCAATTGCCGATGCCAACGACAGGGCTCAATTTGCCGAGTTGGAAACCTTAGGTGAGTTGACTAAAATCGCCTGGAAAAACGATGTGCAGGTGATGATAGAGGGTCCCGGCCATATCCCAATGCATTTGATTAAAGAAAATGTGGAAAAGCAACTGGCAATTTGCCATGAAGCCCCTTTTTACACACTCGGGCCTCTGACGACGGATATTGCTCCTGGATACGATCATATTACTTCGGCTATCGGTGCGGCTATGATAGGTTGGTATGGAACGGCGATGCTCTGTTATGTAACGCCTAAGGAACACTTAGGATTGCCGAATAAGAATGACGTGAAAGAAGGGGTAGTTGCTTATAAAATAGCCGCACATGCGGCTGATCTGGCAAAGGGACACCCCACTGCACAACTTAGGGATAATGTCTTAAGCAAGGCGCGGTTTGAGTTCAGGTGGGATGATCAATTTAATCTCTCGCTAGACCCTGACGCATCTAGGGCGATGCATGATGAAACACTTGAGGATGATTACTTTAAGGAGGCTCCGTTCTGCTCGATGTGCGGTCCAAAGTTTTGTTCTATGAGAATAACCCATGATATAAGAAAGATGGCTTCTGAAATAATGGAAGAAATAGTAGCCGTATAAGCTTGATAAAAATTACCTAGCCTATCTCTTTTCTTAAAAATAATCATTCATGATTTCTAGCCCAACAATAAACTACCATGATTGATATGCATGTGCATTTTTTCCCTCCTGGGGTTTTTCAGGCGATATGGCGGTATTTCGAGACTCCTGGTAACGGCTTGTGGAATATCAGGTATAAGTTGCATGGAAGCCAGCATGTAGAAGCCTTGAAAAGGGAGGGGGTAAAGCGTTTTACAAGCCTTCTCTATGCTCACAAACCCGGTCTGGCTGGATACCTTAACGATTATATAAGAGAGTCTTCAGAGCGTTTTCCTGAGCTTCTTCCTTTTGGAACTGTTTTTGCCGGGGACGGTCACTCGGAAAAGGTTGCAAGAAGGATCTTTGAAGAGTATAAATTTTACGGGATTAAACTCCATCCCTTTGTTTCGAATGAAAACCTGGACGATCCGCGCTTTTTCCCGGTATATGAGACCATGGAGGATCTGGGGAAAATCCTTATCTGCCATCCGAGCTCGGTTCCGGCGTATCAACGAACCGATGGCGCTAAGCGGCTTCGAAATGCTTTGAATGAGTTCCCTCGCTTAAAAGTCGTTGTTGCGCATTGTGGGGCTTATGAGTTTGGAGATTATAATGCGCTGGCTCAGGATTTCGAATACCTTTATTTTGATACTGCTATGAATTGCGTTCATACTGAATCCCTTCCAAATAATTGTCCAGGAAGGGAATTCTTCTTTAAAAATCAAGACAGGATAGTCTTCGGGTCTGATTTTCCTAATATCCCGCATTCCTATGCGAATCAGGTCGAAGCTTTAAATAGTTTCAATCTCGGCGAGATTATAGAAAGAAAAATATTCAACGACAATGCGATTAAATTGCTAGGATTGAATCAAGAATAAAATATCGTGATTAGCGAATCGTGTATCGTGTGTCGAAGAACGAACCCCGAGTCGCGAGCCACGATTTTAAAACGATAAACCGGGGCTTTTTCTCATAAATGGGTATAATAAAAGCAAACCAAGGGCTGATATAATACTCAGGACTACGAAAACCCAAGAAAGACCAATCTCATCATATATAACCCCGGCGATTAGAGGACCGAGTGCCATGCCTGCGCTCATGGCGAAGTTAAAAACAGCCATGACGCTTGCCATCCCGGCAAGTCTGCCCTTAACAGTCATAATGGCATTGGTTGTAGGAAAAGAAAGAGCGCTGCCCACAGCCATGACTATGTTCCAAAATAGAAGCTGGATGAAATTTGTAGAAAACGGAATTCCCATAAGTCCTATTGAGGCGATTACCCCGCCGATTATCAGCATGTGTATCCTGTTTGTCCTATCTGCTAACTTTCCAAATGGTTGTTGAAGCAGTCCCATAACAAGGATGTTCAACATAAGGATAGTTCCTATTTGGGAAAGGCTTAAATTTATAGACAGCGCGAAGATTGGGACGAATGTCACGATTGAAGAGATTGTAATTAAGTGAAGGAACCTTACAGATAAGACTACGACTAGAAGTTTGTCTTTTAAGAGCGACTTGTATGAGATTGAATTACCATCCTTCCTGATAGTCTTGCTTTCGGGGAGCATAAAAAAGGTTATAACAAGGGATATAAAACTGAGAATACCCATACCAAGAAAAGCCTGTTTGTAGCCCAAGAATTCAGCAATAACTCCCCCTATGATCGGACCGATAGCCCATCCGATAAAAAGTGAGATTCCAAATGTGCCGAGGTACTCGCCCTCCTTTCCTATAGGGGTTATATCTCCTATATATGCAAAGGCTACAGGGAGAACAAACGCCGCAGCGGCTCCGTGAAGAAGCCCGACGATTATAAGACCCATAGCTGTCTTAGCATAAACGTAGCCTAAAGAAATCACTGTGTAGGCTAGAAGCCCAAAAATCAAAAACGCCTTTCTACCCTTTGCGTCTGAAAGCTTTCCAATAGGCGGTGACAGTATAGCCCTTGATAAAGAAATCCCTGAGTATATGATTCCGAGCTGAAGACCGGTGGCTCCAAGCGTTTTTGAATAAACGCCCAGAAGTGATGCAATCATCCCACTTCCTATGTTTGTAACAATAGAGGCGATGAATAGAACATAGAATATCCTTTTTGAATTATCCATTTGAGGGCTTGGAAATATAACATAGTTAATGTAAGTAGGGAAATTGTACAAAGAAAATAGGTAGAGCTAAGAATATACGAGTTTCTTTCGAGCGGAGGTCGCCGATATATTCTAAAATATGGTCTCATCTATAAGGGCGTGGAAATCCCCTTTAACTCCAGTAGAGACACGCCATGGCGTGTCTCTACATTAAGAAAAGAGGAGAAACGAAAGTCCCCCTTTGAAAAAGGTGAAAAAATCCCCTCTAACTCCCCTTTAAAAAGGGGAGAACACTTTTCCCCCTTTCATAAAGGGGGATTCAGGGGGATTTAGTAGCACTGAACCATGGCATGTAGATGGCACGGAATGAGTTTATAACCTACCCCTCGTTTGAAAGTATAGGCATTTTTTGGTATAAACTTCTGTTTGAGTATTAAGGAGAGAATATATTATGGATTTCTCAGAACTCGCAAAAGAGGCTACATCAAGGTCTAAGATAATTGTTACCCCAAAGGATATAGAGAGGCTCTTTGGCGCACTCAAGAAAACAAGGCTTCCATGGGAATTGGTAGATTTTTCTGATTTTCCGGTGCCTTCTGTTTTTGAAACTATGAAGATTTTATCTGAGAAGGGTTTGGTTTCTATCTCAAAGAGAGGCTTTCTACTCACGACAAAAGGAAAAGAGGCTACAAATGGCGTTCATCCGATAGAGGATATTTCCTGTTCAATTTGTGACGGAAGGGGAATCAATTTAGATAGATTTTCTCAAATTAAAAAAAGGTTTTTAAAGATTCAGACACGCCGCCCTAAGGCTATCAGAAAATTCGACCAGGGCTACGTAACGCCTATGACAACTCTTTCTCGTTTTGCCTTTGCATATGAGAGGGGGGACATTGTAGGGAAGGAAATAATAATTCTAGGCGACGATGATTTAATGAGCATAGTTTTAGGCTTAAGCGGTCTTC
>JAKEHC010000119.1 GCA_022615255.1 Candidatus Dadabacteria bacterium
AAATCATCAGGAGTCCATCTGTTAATATTGAATTTGTACATGTCTACAATGTTCCCATTGTTACCTTCACGGAGCATGTTTCTCCACTTTTCAAATTTATCTCTCAATCCTTCTACTTTGGGCATAAAAAACTTAAAAGTTCTATAAATAGAGTCAACCATAGGCGAACTAAATAAAGGAAGTGTTTTAATAATAGAATTTCTAATATATGCAGGCAATCCTAAAAACCCTCCATTTAAAAAAATAATAGATCTGTAACGATTATATCCACAAAAAAGCTCGTCTCCGCCGTCAGCGGAAAGTGCCACAGTAACGTTCTGTCTTGCTACCCTGGAGACCAAGTAAGTGGGTATTCCTGAATTATCTCCAAAAGGCTCATCATAAATTTCAGGAAGCTTTTCAATAATACTAAAAGCCTCCTTTATAGACAAGTAATATTCCGTATGATCTGTCTCAAGATAGTTCGCTATTTTTTTTGCCCATTTAGCTTCGTCAAATCTATCTTCGTAAAAACCTATTGAAAAAGTTTTTAATTGAGTATTTATATTTTTTTGGAGCAGTGCTGTAACAGCACTGGAATCTATACCGCCACTTAAGAATACGCCTACTGGAACATCCGAGACAAGCCTATACTTAAAAGAATCTATAAGTAAGTCTTCTAGTTCTTCGGCTATCTCATCCTCGGATGCATTTATCGGCTCCTCAAGGTAAAAATCAACTATGTCCCAATACTTAATCTCCCTTAGATCATTATTAAAGAGGCTTAGATAATGACCAGGCTTAAGCTTGTAGGTGTTATTAAATATTGTGAATGGCGCTGGGATATAACCGTATCTAAGATATAGAGAGAGAACACCATAATTCACCTCTTTACTGAACTCAGGATGTTTCATTAATGCTTTAAGTTCCGACCCAAATAAGAACAAACCATCTTTATAATAATAATATAAGGGCTTTACCCCAACTCTATCCCTAACTAGATATAGTTTTAGTTCCCTTCTATCCCAGATTGCCAGAGCAAACATCCCTATAAACTTATGAACGCAATCTATACCCCATTTTTCATATGCTTTAATCAGCATCTCCGTATCTGAATTGCTTTTGAAACTATACCCCATTTTGATGAGCTCATCCCTTATCTCCTTAAAGTTATAAACCTCTCCATTATATGTAATCCAAATGGATCCGTTTTCATTTGACATAGGCTGATGTCCAAGAGAGGATAGATCAAGTATGGAAAGCCTACTATGACCTAATCCTACATTGTTCTCCTCATCAATGTAGATACCAGCGTCATCCGGACCCCTATGAGTTAAAGCATCTCTCATAGATGTTAAAATAGCCCCATCTACTCTCTTATTACAACTGCAAAATCCTACTATCCCACACATATCTCTTTATCTCGATTTTTTGAAAATTTAGATTGTGACAAAAAAACTTAGATGGATAATAGTTCTCTTTTGAATTTTTCAGATTAATATCCTTGTGCCCTCAAACGCTCAGCCACTTGTATCGCAAAAGCTTCAAGCTCAGGGTTGCCTATGTATGCATAAGCGCGTTCCCTTTTTATCTGCTTAGCCACCCTTTCAATATCTGTATCTCTAGTCTGAAGCTTACAGAAGTCACCCAGATTCTTCAATATCCTATTAGGCTCGGTTAAGAGATCTTCGTATTTGACCTCAATAGCCCTATCTCCAAGCTTTCGCACATGGGCACGAGCTTCGTTAACGTATTCCTCCCACATCGAGAGACCCTCCTCCATCGAGGCACACCTGAAGTCTATAAACTTACGATTTGTTGATAAAAACTTCATCATTAAATAGAACCAATAAAACTGCTTTACCCATGAATGTCGCTCCTTTAATCTTAAAAGACCCTTTTCTCGTCTTATCCTTAAACTCTGCACTACGTCCACGCCATGCCTGTAAATATGAATCACCTTCGCATCAGGAAAGATGTCCAACCATATAGGCAAAGTGTATGTATTACGCGGATCCTTCCAGCCCCATGGGATATCAAGGTTAGCTGGCGTACCATAACGCAGGTATTTTCCAATCCCTAAGAATGAAACCACTTTTGGTGTTTTCATAATGTAACGAATGAAATCTGAAAAGAGTGCTCTAGCCTCTTTATCTTCCAAAAGGTACCTAATGGAAGCAGGATGTTCCAAGCCGCCACTACATTGCGCTAAAAGCCATATGTTTAATTCGAGAAAAAAGATGGCTTCATGATTTCTATCTTTTTTTTGACCTAGGAATAAGCCTAAAGCCTCTAACATTTGGGAGAGAATATTGGTGCCAGATCGGCTCATTCCAATTATGATAATAGGAGGGCGTGCTATCATACTCGCCTATCTCTTTTATTGAGTCTTAGGAAGTGCAAAGTTATTTTTATAATTTATTTCCCAGTTAAATATTTCTTTTCCCAAATCTTAAAAACGAGAAGAGAAAATAATTTACGACTCTGATCTAATGCAGAATTTGTATGTAGCCGCATCAATTTTTCAATATAACTTTTTTTGAAAAAATTCTCTCCATCACTCATAATGATGTCCCTAATATAATTCTTCCACTCATTTCTAAACCACTCTGGTAAAGGTGGATTAAGACCACGCTTTCTGTTAAAAAGAAATCCAGGAGGAAGAAATTTTTTCGCAAGTTGTTTCAAAAGATATTTCGTTACTCCTCCTCTAATCTTCAGATTCCCTGGTACTTTACCAAATGCAAATTCCACAAGTCTAGGATCTACAAAAGGGCTTCTTGCATTAAGTGAAAAATTTCTGCATATCTTTTCGACTTTGGGAATAGTGCTATTCTGATGGGATTTAAGTTCTAAGTGCGTCATTATACCTGTTAGTGTATCCATGTTTGTTAGATCTTGCTTATCGGGCTCATATAACTTGTTATTAAGTTCATCTAATACCCAATCTTGAAATAATCTTTTTCTTAGAGAGCTACTAAAAACTGTCTCCCTCTTTGAATAGAACTCAACCGTGGATAAATTCTCTAAAAAAATACGCCACTTAGCTTCTTCGGGAATTAGATTCACAACCTTTCTTAAAACTAAATTAAAAGGGGGCACAATGAACTTATTAATTTTTTTAATCTGTATAACCTGGGAATGGGTTCTAGTTCCTGTAAAAAGACTATCTGCCCCATCGCCTGTCATAACTGCATCAACGTTATTTTCTCCAGCAAGTTTTCCAGCATAATATGTTGGAAAAATAGATGGATCACCAAGTGGCTCATCAAAAATATAGGCAGATTCAAGAAAGTCGTCAAAATTAGGCTCAACGACAAATTCTTTATGATCAGTATTAAAATAATTTGCTATTAATCTAGAATAAGGCAACTCGCTATATTTATCTTCATGGAATCCGACACTAAAAGTTTTCACGGGTCCTGCTGAAATACCTCTCATTAAAGCTACAACTAAGCTTGAGTCCACTCCACCACTAAGAAATGCACCCAATGAATGTTCTCTTTTCATCCTTAATTTTAATGCATCGAGTAATTTTTCCTCAAGCTCCTCCAAGAGTGCATCCTCATTTCCTAAATCTGGCTCAGAAGCAGGGGGTTCCCAATATCTTCGTGTTTCAAGTATTCCAGACTTTAAATCAAACCTAAGTATCGAACCTGGAAGAAGCTTTTTTATATTTTTAAAAATGCAAAGTTCATCAGGAACGTCACGAAAAGCAAGGAAGTAGTTTAATGCTCTTAAATCGATTTCTTTATGAAATTGGCGGGTTTCAATTATTGATTTAACACATGATGAAAATATAAACTTTCCATTGTAACTAGTATAATATAGAAATTTTTTCCCTATATGATCTCTTGCTAAAAATAATATTTCTTTCTCTTTATCATAGATACAAAATGAAAATACCCCATTGAATTTCTTTGGACATTCTTCTCCCCATGCCTTATAAGCATAAGCTATAAGCTCAGAATCAGCTCCGTTCTTAAACCTGTATCCAAGTGATTCTAAGTTTAGACGTAATTCCTCTGAATTATAAATCTCGCCTTCATATAAAACGGTGAGTTTAGCTGGCTTATCAGAGATGGTGTCTTGATTAGCTAGCTTTCCCCCATCAAAGATACCGAAGAGAATATTCATTAAAATAGCAGTATAAATATAAGAATGGCTTTTTACAAAAATTAATTTGATGATGAATAAATCGAATAGATGACAAATCTTATCTTTAATCAGTATACATAAAAGTCAAAGCAAACCCGTTCCTTTGGCTTGAAACCCGGTATCTACAGCTGATTTGACATCATTATAAAAAACCTATTGTATAAATCACACATATAATATATACTAAAATGGAAAAGCTAAAGGGAATTCTTAATTAAGTATTATTGCGAGGAAGGTCGTTTAATACTTGAATTAAATTAGAGCTGTCCTAAACCGTCAATGGCCAACCTATCCCGGTTGGACCCCTTTTGATTCCATCCTCCAGGTTTAGGACAGCTCAGGTATAATCTCCTCCGATTTAAGTATGAGCGCTATAAACCCAACGTCTAAGCACCTGTCATATTCAAGTCAGGAATATTTAACTACACAATAACGCAGCATAAAGGATGATCTTTAAAGCTTGATATAATATTCTTTTAGCTATTTTGATATTCTAGAAAGAAAAACGATTATTAGTGAAAGCAACTACTTAAATATTAAGCATCTGAAATATGATAAGGTAGAATTATCTGAATATGAAACAATATATATTTTTACTAATAAGCTTAATCGCTGGAGCGATTACGATCTCTTATGAAACACATGCTCAGGCTCCACCCGCTTCTCCCGTGGTAGTAGCAAAAGTGGAGGAACAAAAGGTTCAGAGACCTGTTACTCTAGTCGGCAATGCTGAGCCGAGTAGAACGAGCCTTATAGCCAGTGAAGTATCAGGACTTGTTGGGAGCTTCCCCGTCAAAGAAGGAGATTACGTTAAAAAAGGGGATGTTCTAGCTATCTTTGAGACAAAACCACTTGAGATTAGGCTTCGTGAGGCAAAGGCGGCAAAGCGTGAGGCTCAGGCACGGTATGAGCTGGCTCAAAAAAACTTCAAACGCTTTCAAGAACTAAAGAATAAAGGCATTGCCTCAGTTCAGCAGTTTCAGGATGCAGAATCTGAGCAAAAAGCGTGGTCAGCAGAAATTTCCCAGATTCAAGCGCAGATTGATAGGTATGAATACGACCTTGATAAGGCAAAAATAGTTGCGCCTTTCAGCGGCTACGTAACCGATGAGCGCACGGAGGTTGGTCAGTGGATTGACGAAGGCGGCCCGGTGGTAGAGCTAATAGATATAGATACCATCGAAATTACCGTTGACGCTCCTGAGCGCTACGTTAGTCAGATTAAATCCGGAGACAAAGTGGAAGTAAATTTCGACGCCCTTCCAAATGTAAAGGTCGAAGGAAGCGTTAGTTCCATCGTTCCACAAGCCGATAAGGCGGCGAGAACATTCCCAGTAAAAATTGTGATTGATAATAAAGAGCATCTCATAAAAAGCGGGATGGTCGCCCGTGTTTCATTCTTAATCGGTGAGCCGACTTTAGTAAAGCTTGTCCCAAAAGATGCAATCGTTGAACGGAACAATATTAAATTTGTGGTTGTCGTGAATAATGGAACTGCCCAACCCATTCCGATTAACACAGGTGTAGCTTATCAGAACCTTATCGAGGTCATAGGTCCCCTCAATACTGGACAGAATGTTGTCATTAGAGGCAATGAAAGATTACAGCCGGGCCAACCCGTAAAGGTAGTGAATCAGGATGGATTGCCTCAAAAGAAAAATTCCAAATAACAAACCTCAAATCACAAACAAAGAGAAAAAATGCGAATCCTAAACATATCCTATCGAGATTTTTTATTAATTCGCGTTTAGAATTTAGGATTTGTTTGTAACTTGGTGCTTGGGATTTGGGTATTTTTAATACGGCCATAGGTACTTATTTACTAGTAACTCTCTAAAGTGGTTAAAGAGTTTTAAGGAGCAACAATGAAGATAGTTGATGAATCAATAAAGCATCCTGTAAGCGTTGTAGTTGGTGTGATATTCATACTTTTGTTTGGAATTATTTCTCTTCTCAAATTGCCTGTTCAGCTTACGCCTGAAGTAGAAAAGCCCAGGATTACCGTTGACACCACCTGGATAGGGGGAAGCCCACAGGAGGTAGAAAGCGAGATTGTACGTGAGCAGGAGGACGAATTAAAGAGTGTAGAAGGGTTAGTTGAAATGACTAGCGAAAGCGCAGATGGTTCTGGAAGCATTATTCTTGAGTTCAGCGTTGGAACCGACATGGATGCCGCCCTTCTTAAGGTATCAAATAGGCTTGACCAGGTAAAAGAATATCCTTTCGAAGCCGATAGGCCGGTTATAAGCAGTGTCGATGTCAGAGGAAGCGCCATGGCGTGGTTTATATTAAAACCGCTCCCAGGAAAGGATATTGATATTGATAAGCTTCACGACTTTGCGGAGGATTTCATAAAGCCCCGATTTGAACGCGTTCCCGGAGTAGCCTCTTCTAATGTGTTTGGCGGTCAAGAACGCGAGATGCAGGTTGTAGTTGACCCAGATGCCCTTGCGGCTCGCGGTATCACTTTATTCGAAATGGGAGAAGCCCTTGATAAAGAAAACGAGAACATTAGCGGAGGTGATTTCGAAGAGGGAAAGAGGAGATATATAGTTCGAACTGTTGGAGAATACATTTCTGCTGAAGACATAGAAAACGTAGTCATCACCAGAAAAAACGGTGTGCCCGTTTACGTGCGAGATGTTGCAAAAGTAAGACTCGGATACAAAGACCACGAGTATGCCGTTAGGCAAAATGGTCAACCGGCGATTGCAATTAACGCACTCAGGGAAACAGGTGCCAACGCAATTGACGTAATGGCTGGATTACGCGAGGCAATGGAGGAGCTGAACGAAGGTATTTTGAAAGATCGCGGTTTGATCCTATACAACGTTTACGATGAAACAACATATATTCAAAATTCAATAGACCTTGTAGAAACGGACGTTGTGATTGGAAGTATCCTCGCTATAGCAGTCCTCCTTCTCTTTTTAAGAAGCGGAAGCAGTACCTTGATTATTTCAATAGCAATCCCGATTTGCATAATTGGCTCATTCATTATGATGATGTTTTTTGGGAGAACAATAAACGTCATTAGCCTTGCAGGGATGGGCTTTGCTATAGGGATTTTTATAGATAATTCAATCGTAGTTTTAGAGAACATATACCGCCATATGCAAATGGGGAAATCCCGTATCAAGGCGGCTTATGATGGAACTGTTGAGGTATGGGGCGCAATACTGGCAAGCACGCTCACTAACGTTGCTGTGTTTTTACCCGTTATCTTTGTCAAAGAACAGTCTGGACAACTCTTTCGGGACATCGCAATCGCAATAAGCTTTGCTGTGCTGATTAATCTTATTGTATCTATAACTTTAATTCCGAGCGCCGCCGCCCAATTCTTAAAGATAGCAGAAGTGAAAAAGAGGGCTTCCTTTGAAAACCTCTGGGGGTATATCGGTGTCCCACAGGCGTTCACGAACGGAATCACAAATCTAGTTCAGCGAATATTAGACAACAAAAGACTCAGGCTTTCGGTTGTTCTCGCATTCACGCTTGGCTCAATTTTACTTAGCTGGGCAATGATACCCAAGATGGAATACCTACCTGAGGGAAACCGGAACCTCATATTTGGAATTCTTCTCCCCCCTCCGGGCTACAACATTCAGGAATTTACTCAGATTGGAGAAGGAATAGAAAATGATCTAAGACCTTATTGGGAAGCAGAGGTTGGATCAACAGAGGCGGAAAGACTCCAAAGTCCTCCGATAGAAAACTTCTTCTACGTTGCCAGAGGTCGTCAGGTATTCATGGGCGCCATAGCTAAAGAGCCGGAAAGGGTGAGAGAGCTTATTCCCTTAATGCAAGGAGTGCTCAGCAAAATTCCGGGGATGATAGCCGTTGTTACTCAACCGAGCCTTTTCCAGAGGGGAATAGGCGAAGGGCGTGCAATAAATATTCAAATCACTGGTCCCGACTTGGAAAAGCTCGTTAGCCTTGGACAGAAAATATTTTTCGGCGTTTTACAAAATATCCCAGATGCCCAGGCTCGACCCATTCCCAGCCTCGATCTCGGAAACCCGGAGGTTCAGGTCATCACTGATAGGGTGAGAGCCTCAGATGTAGGCATAACAAACGAAGAGCTTGGGTTTACTGTAAACGCCCTTGTTGACGGAGCTAAGGTAAGCGACTACGTAATCGAGGGTGATGAAATTGACCTATCACTCAGGGGAGAAGATAGCTATTCAAACCGCACGCAGGATATTGAAAACCTCATGATAAACACCCCGAGCGGTAAAATGGTGACTGTAGGTTCAATTGCTAATGTTAACGTTACAAATGGTCCTGAGCAGATTAACCACTACGAGCGTCAAAGGACGATCACAATACAGGCGATACCGCCTGAGAAAATGCCTCTTGAGTCGGCAATAGAGAAGATTCAAGAGAATATTATAAACCCGCTTCGGCTAAGCGGTGAGATAAGCGGACCATATAACGTAATCCTAACAGGGACAGCGGATGATTTGACTGTTGCAAGAAGGTCATTCCAGTGGAATTTTGTGCTTGCCGCTGTAATCACTTATCTTCTGATGGCGTCACTTTATGAAAGCTTCCTATATTCATTCGTGATAATGTTCAGCGTACCGCTCGCATCCTTTGGCGGGTTTCTAGGACTTTTTCTACTTAACAGATTCACATATCAGGCGCTCGATGTCCTCACGATGCTCGGCTTTATAATACTAATTGGGACCGTTGTGAATAACGCTATATTGATTGTTCATCAGTCAATAAATTACATGCGCGATGAAGGATTTGAACTGAAGAATGCAATAGTAGAGTCGGTAAGAACCCGTATCAGACCTATCTTTATGAGCACAACGACAGGCATCTTTGGCATGCTCCCCTTAGTTGTTTTCCCTGGGGCTGGCTCTGAGCTTTATAGAGGGCTAGGCAGCGTGGTATTAGGAGGGCTCTTAGTTTCGACTGTTTTCACCCTCTTTCTTGTTCCCGCTGTTTTTAGCACAGTTGTTGATGCAAAGGAAAAAATATCGAATTCATTCCCAAGAATTTGGCAAAACATAGCTCAAATACCATCAAAGATAATGTCGCTTTTTTAGATAGCATCGCGTCAGGAATGACGCTCCTACGGCTATGTCATAGCGAGTGAAAACGATGCGGTCTGACACAATGTGCCATTCCGAATACTTCGCCTTTGCCCCGTACGGGCTCTGAGAGGAGCAGTATTATTGAGTAAGAGAGCATCAACCAAAGGAAAATGACTTTGATCACATAAGAAAGACAGACTAGAGCTAACAGTGCAGAGATACTACGAGTGAGATACATTAAGGGACGATCCACTGAAAATTTAAAGGGTGGATCATTAAATAACCATGGTAATAGCAAGATTAAACTAATAAAAAAGCGAAAGAAGATCAACATAGAGATGGGCAGATCGTGCCAACTCATTTTGACAAAGACCCTCATTGAGGCAGTAGAAAACGCTGATATGGCCCCATAAATGACGCCAAGTTGGATATTCTGAGAAGATGCCATAAGTAGAGACCCTAATTGATTAACAGCTATCCGTCAAAGTTATCACTAAAAACACAATCGTATAGTAAGTAAATACAGAGCCAGAATAATAATGCTTCTATATCTAAATGGTATAATTATGGTAGCTATAAAATTCCCACAAAAAATTTTTATTTACCATCAAGTCAGATATATTTTAAGAAAGTCTTAACATTAGATTACAAGGAGGAAT
>JAKEHC010000120.1 GCA_022615255.1 Candidatus Dadabacteria bacterium
AAACCAATCTTCCATGAATAAGGTTAAGATTACCGACATCTATCCAGTTAAACAGCCAGAAGGTAGGTCCGTTGTTGAAGGTGGCAAAGAGATTCGTTATTTCCTCTAGTGTAAGGGGCGGGGCGTAGAATCTCTTACCCACCGATGAGCTCTGCTTAAAGAAAGAAGAGGTCCATGGCGCCCAGAGCGCTATTATCATAAATATGGATGCCATCCAGAATTTTAATAAAGGCTTATTGCGATTCCAGAAGATTACGAAGAAGATGCTCTGCGTTACTGGAAGGAGCATCGAAACGTTATGACAGTAAAGTGCGGCAACTGTGGAAATAACATAACCAATGGAATAAAAGATGGTTTTCCTGGTTTGTTTAACCTCTTCACCTATACTCAGCATCCTGACCATGAAAAATATTGATAAAAGAACAAAAAATGTGAGCAGGCTGTACATCCTCGCTTCCTGGGAATAGTAGATGTGAAAGGGTGATATTGCGAGTATAAATGCTGAGATCAGAGCAGGCGTGCCGCTAAATAGCCTTTTCACTATAAGGTAGAGTAGGGGAATGCTAAGAATCCCGAATATCGCCGATAGCAACCTTACCTGAAATTCTCCAGTCCCGGCGATGCCTGTCCATAAACTGAGAAATAGATAATATAAGGGCGGATGAACATCCCCACTTTTTTGTTTCGTGATTATTTCTTCTAGAGGCTTGCCGGAGAACCAGACGCTGATGGCTTCATCAAACCATAGGCTATTTGACCCAAGCTCATATAGCCTGAGGCAGGCTCCTATGAAAGCTATCAGGAGCAGGGTGAATATTTGACGGTTGTTAAATATAATTTTCCGCATTACTGGCAGGGCAAAGGTGTGTCAGAAGATTTATATAAGGAACTTAATTTAACCTAAGTCATATCCCATATGCAATTGGAGTAAACGGTAGGGCTAACGGGGCAAATTAAACCGTTCATGCTGAGCGTGTCGAAGCATGAGCCCTGTAGGGGCTGAACTCTGTCCTGAGCATGGCGAAGGGACTGTTCAGCCCACCTTGTTCTTATCCTACTTATGTAGAGACACGCCATGGCGTGTCTCTATAATAACGTTTGGTAAAGTTAAATGTAGCGGAGACCTTTAGGTCTCCATATCGCTTTTTTCATTCCCAAATGTTTTAATTGAGAATCCATATGGGATATTTTTGTAGGAGCGGCTTCCTTCGATGACCTCAGGACAGGTCTAGCCGCGAAATAATTGCACCGGTAGGTCAGACATTCCTGTCTGACACTTACAAGGGTCTAACTTCTCCCTTTGAATTTTTGTGTGCATTAGATTTCTTACTTTTTTGTGCCGAGCGAGGATTTATGTCTCTTTTTTCTGTCCTTGACTCTCTTTTGACATCCTTTGTCCTGATTTTTTCTCCTCTGGTATTCGTCTTACCTTTGTTGTATATAGGGGTTGTCCGATTGTAAGTGCGTTTATCTGAATCGTTAATCTCTTTCACGTTATCGCTGTTACTTTCAAAAGCTCTATACTGTTGGCTTCCTGTTTTTTTACCAAATTTATAACCATTTTTTAAATTGGTATCTTTATATAGCGATCCATGACTCTTTTGTGTGTTGTGAAAGTTACTTTTTTTATTGCCGGGGTTCGACTGATACTTTTTATCCCATGGGTTTACAAAATTATCTCTCTTTTGGAACTCATCTTCATTCTTGATAACTGTTTTATCGTTAAAGTAGCCAGGTTCCTTTTTATTCCGGGTTCTTAATTTGTTTGTTGAGAGCTCTTTTCTAGATTCATGGTATTTTCTGGTATTTACCTTCTCAGAGCTGTATTGGTCGGGAAGGTTTTGGTCTATATCTTCAATTTGTAGGTTTCTCATTTTGAACGACCTGTTGAGCGGAGTTGATTCGTTATCTTTTATGACTATATCGGGGCGATATATATGGTAATCGCTTCCTTGAAACTTGTTTACATTATGACCGCTTTTGACTAGACGACGGGTATCTATATCTCTTTCAACCAGATTCACCTTTTTAATTTATTTATCTCTCTAATATTATTAAACTTATAAACTCTCTGAAGGGTTTCATTTGATGCTAAATAAAGACCATCCGATTGCTGATTTCAGGCTCCATACTTCAAGCTGAGATGTCATAAGTTCTGATTGTTTATGGTAAAATCCCTTACATAATCATTGATTCAGGATAAGTTCACTCATTTCTCGAGTATCTAACGGAACTAACTAATGATAAAGGTTGGGGTTGGACATTCTGTTAATGAGATAAGTGGCGATGCCGCAAGGGAAGCGGCAAAGCAGGCTATGGAGCGTGGAAATATATCCAAGGCGGACTGGGCGGTAGTCTTCTCTACCTTTCCGCACAGACTGGGATATAAGGAGATATTAAAGGCGGTATCCGAGATAACCGGGACAACTAACGTCACGGGATGTAGCGGCATAGGAGTTCTTACAAATTATGGAGAGGTAGAGGGAAGCCCTGGTGTTGCGGTTCTTTCCGTTTCCTCAGACGAGATGAAAGCTATCTCCTTTCTCGCCCACCGCACTGATGACGGCGGCGTCAAAGCCGGCATTGAAATCGGGGAGCGTATGATTCCTCTTAAGGGAAAAAATCCCCTTCTTGCTGTTTTTCCCGATCCGTTTCATATACATCCTGAGCTTTTATTAAGAGGAATCGAATCCCGACTCGGAGATGTACCCATAGTCGGTGCATCGGCTTCCGAGCATCCTGCTCTTAATGAGGCGTACGAGTTCTGCGGAGAAACGGCGGTTTCCGGGGGTGTATCCGGGCTTATGATTGAAGGTTCTTTTGAATATATAATCGGAGTCACTCAGGGATGCCAGCCCGTAGGTATTCCCTGTATTATTACTAAATCCCAAAACAATCTTATTTTCGAGCTTGACGGTGAGCCTGCGTTTGATGTGCTGAAGAGACAGGTTCCTAAAAGGATCTTGGAAAATCAGAGAGATATAATGCGGCTCTTGTTTGTAGGATTTAGTCCTGACCCCGAACAAGGGGAGATAACAGGCAGGGATTATCTTGTAAGGAACTTAATAGGTATAAACCCT
>JAKEHC010000121.1 GCA_022615255.1 Candidatus Dadabacteria bacterium
TAGTAGGGGCAATTCATGAATTGCCCCTACTCCCAGATGACTTTCCTCTCCTTTAAACCTTTTTAACTCTACATCAATTTCTTCATAAACCGGCTCACGGATTTCATCTATTGGAGACGTTATGTCTAGCACCCTTGTCCCTGCAATTCTTTCTGCTAGCCCTAAAACCTCCCCTGTAGGCAAAGCTAGAGATTCAAAAAGATTTCCTCTATATTGCACAGAAAATCCATAATATTCTAAATAATTGATTATCTCAGGAATTGATAATGATTTTGATGGATAATCCGAGTAAATGAAAATCCCTTTGATTGTAGCCATAATAGCGATGTAGAGACGCATCGCAATCCGTCTCTACAATATAATATAGGCTATAATAACATGGGTCTCTATGAAGAAATCTCAGCGATTATTTCTATTTCAACGGGAGAATCAAGAGGTAGCTCACATACACCAACTGCGGCACGGGCGTGTTTTCCGCTGTCGCCAAAGACATCGCAAAAAAACTCCGATGCGCCGTTAATAACCTTTGCCTGCATATTAAAGCCTGGACCACTCGCAACATATCCCGTAACTTTAACGATTCTTCTAACTCTATCAAGATCGCCAAGCTCACCCTTCATAATAGAAAGAGAATTTATTGCGGAAAGCCTCGCCGCCTGTGCTCCTTCCTCGATCGAGACCTCTTTTCCGACCTTTCCTTTGTATACAAGGTCTTTTCCTTTAATAGGAAGCTGACCGGATATAAATATCAAATTCCCCGATATTACCGAATGTTGATAAAATCCTTGTGGCGCCGGAGGGTTGTTTATTTCAATCCCTAGCTCTTTAAGCCTCTGTTCAACCCTTGCCATTCCCTCCAACCTTAAGAGCAGAGTAAATGGTATTCTTGCCTCTTTTCACTAATAAAAGAGCGGTATCACCCTTCTTGACAGAGTCCATAGCTTTTCTGTAATCATCAAGGTTCTTGATTTGTTTCTTGTTTATCTCGAGAATCAAGTCCCCAATACGAAGCCCAGCCTCTTGCGCAGGACCACCTGTATCCACATTGGTTATGATAACCCCATCAGCATCTTCAATGCGGAGACGCCTTTGTATCTGAGGGTTGATTTCCTGTACGACAAGACCAAGATTTTGCTCGACCTCCTGTCCTTGTGATATACCAGATTTGGCAATTTCTTCAGGCTGTTCAGCAACTTTTAAACTTGAAGTCTTTTCTTTTCCGTTTCGTATGTATTTTAATTGCACCTCTGTTCCAGGCGGTGTAACTGCGACCAATTTTGGTAGCTCTTGCATTTCATCAATGGTCTGTCCATTAAATTCAGTGATTATATCTTGTCTTTGTATACCGGCTTTTGCAGCGGGTCCGCCAGGGGTCACATCCGAAACCAGCGCACCCTTCTTAGACTCAGGCAGCTTTAAACCCTCAGCAATCTCAGGTGTTATCTGTTGAACCAAAACCCCAAGCCAGCCACGCACGACTTTTCCACTATCCTTTAATTGGTTAATTACGTTTTTCGCCAAATCAATAGGTATTGCAAACCCTATTCCTTGACCCCCGGCAATTATAGCAGTATTCACCCCGACAACCTGTCCTTCGAGATTAAAAAGCGGGCCTCCGCTGTTTCCAGGGTTTATGGCAGCGTCAGTTTGAATAAAATCGTCATATGCGCCTAAGCCAAGCGACCTACCCTTTGCACTGACTATTCCAACAGTAACCGTATGCCCCAATCCAAACGGGTTTCCTACCGCTATAACCCAATCACCAATCTCCAGGTTATCAGAATCTCCAAGGGTGACAGCAGGCAGTTTTTGTTTAGGATTGATCTTTAGAAGAGCAACGTCGGTCTTTGGGTCCTTTCCAATAACCTTGGCGTCATATTTTGCGCCGTCTTCAAGGATTACGTCAATATCAGTAGCTTTCTCAACTACATGATTATTTGTGACGATATAGCCATCTTCCGTTAGAATAAACCCAGAGCCAAGCCCCCTCTGTCTGAATTCCCTTTGAGGCAGGTCGCCAAAAAATCTTTTGAAGAATTCTTCAAAAGGGTCTTGTGGACCGCCACCAAAAGGTGATGGATTTGTGCCCTTTCCCATAACGCTAGTTGTACTAATATTCACCACAGAGGGTTTTAATTTCTTAACCTGCTCGGATAAGGAAGTAAGCTCAGTAGCTTTTATTTCCAGTGATTGGAATGAAGATATAACAATAGACAGAAAGATTACAACGATAATGCTCACTTGCGCCAACCTTCTCATGATTTCAACACCTCCGGATTTTAAAAAAGGATATATTAGAACCAGTTGAAGTCAAGTGAAAGTTAATCAAGATGCACCTTATGAAAAATGGCTCTATATGCCTATATTCACATGCTTAATTAAGTATTTGCTGCACCAGAGCTTTGACTGGAAACTGGATTAATCCGCCTTTAACGATGCGTAGAACATCCCCTATATCAACCTTCGGTAGTAGAGTTCCATGGACACTAGCCTGGCAATTAGTATAACTGGAAAGAGCTGACCTATAAGCGCCTCTAACATAGCAAGTGTGCGGGCGACTGGAGACACTGCAGTGATGTCGCCGTACCCAACCGTAGTGAGTGTTATATAACTGAAGTAAGTAAGCCTTGCCCTGAAATCATAGTCCCGATCAGCAACAGATGAATCCACCATTTTGAAAGATTCTGGCTGGTACAGAGAAACCAGGTTATAAGCCAGAGCCCAGATCAAGCCGATCAGTAGATACACAACAATGGCTCCGCAGATTCTTTGTATAGTGACAGGCCCTTCACGAAACACCTGTACTAACACTATCACCGAGAGCATTCCTAAGAATCCAAGTAACATTAAGGTGTCCAAGGGCACCATGCCTGTACCCGGCAAGAAGTTCTTCACCCAGTTGACTAAAATGGTCGCTATAGCGAGAACCACAGATAGCAAAGTAATAAATCTGCTTTTAGCCACAGCCATAACACCCGAGATGAGGATAAGCGAGTAGAGAATGTCGTTAAGAAAGAATTCATGGACTATACCAAGTTCGGACAGTGGATTAAGAACAAATATGTTGATAAAAAGGAGCCCAAGGAGGACGGTAAGGCTTTTATCGGTTGACCAGAATTGCGCAAGGAAGTTAAGTATTCTTGTCATAGACTACTTTTTATCTGACCAAGTAAAGGGAATTATCTTCCTGACGTCAATTTTGCAGTGAATGCTTTGTCTATCTCTCATGATGCACTGGTTACTTTAAATATATAAGCCAGCTCTGATAGCCGGGACCTGCTTGTCCCGGTGTGTTTTTTGTCATTCCGAACGAAGCTTTCGAGCAGACTATCAAAACTCTCAAAGAGAAAGCTAGCAAGCTAAATCTAAAATTACGACATCATTTTCGCAATCTTTCTATTCCATCTTGACGGTGAGGCCTTCGACACCTACCGTCAAAGAAACACCCTTAAGTGTCGATACCAGACGCATAACAACGTCATGCTCGTTTTTCAGTATTAAACCTCCGACACCACCACCAAGCGCGATGTCAGCGCTTGCTTTAACATAGGTGCCTGGGAAATCAGAAACCCTTTTTAGGTCGTATACTTCTCCAACGGCAGCTACCTTAGCTACACCAATAGTACCTACTTTAAGACCACTCGTTTTAAATGGATAACTCCCGCCTTTGAAGCGAAGTGTCCCCCCACCCACACTGCCTCCTATAATTATACCAAATTGTGTTTCGTTGATCTCAACGGTTCCAGATGGGGGTTTGGTATCCTTGGCTACCGCCGCAGACCCAATTAAGAGAATAAAAATGACTAACATAAATTTTGTTATGCCTCGCCACATCATAGCTCCTCTCTCCATTTGGGTTTTGGGGAGCTTAAGTGCCCTTTTGCTTTGGTTGAATGTATTCATGGTTACTTACCTCCTTTGCTAGAGTATACATCAAATCATTTCATATGAAGAGCACTTAATTCTAACTTTCTTTAAATAAATACCTGTATGGCAACCGCTAATATTCTGGCGGCTAAAATTTACATCAATACATATGGTTATACACTTCCTACTTAAAATTTCCCTTGTGTGTTCAACTAGTCAATAAATCGTTTCACAGTGTAAATGTCGTCAACATACTGCTTGCGGGAGAAAACAGTTTTAAAACCTAAAAACAATTCCAATTAGCGGACCGTATGTCCAGGTTTTGTATTCAAAACGGTTATCACCACTTCCATCGTCGTAATCAACATACAGGACACGGTATCCGATAACTGGAGTTATTCTGTAGGGTAATTCATAACCAATATATGTAACCAGATTCCAGGTGAAGTCTGATGAAAAACTAAATCCAAAGCCTCCTATATCGCTTCAAAGCACAAAAATTAGCTTTTTAATTAAGTCCAACTTAATCCGTCCGCCAATGAAAATATCAAGCCAGTCCTTATCACCATCAACTTGCGATCGCATCCCCGGGGTGTTCCATCAAGGTCTATTTCAAGGTCTAGATACGTATAACGACCACCGGCAAGCACATCTAAGGTAAGTGATGGCTTTACCCTTTGGACGAAATTATTATAGGGACTTCCAATGGGCCATGTACCCATTCGATAAAATCCTCCAACTTCCAAGAGAAAATTCTTGAAAACTACCTCATCAACCTCTATACCATTTCCTAATGGAACATTTTCACGAACTGACAGCTGTATATACGTCGGATCCACAAAGACACCGAATTTCCCCTTTCTTACCTCAATATGA
>JAKEHC010000015.1 GCA_022615255.1 Candidatus Dadabacteria bacterium
TTCAATATCCCATGGGTCAATGTTCTCATATTCAGGCTACTGCTCACTTTCGCTTTCCACTTTTTCATCTCGCTTTCCACTATTTTGGGTTTTGGAAAGCGGAACTGTATGGTCATTATTTATTGTGTAATTATTGTTACTTAGCGGTATTTTTTCGCTTTCCATTTTCGCTTTCCACTCGCTTTCAGGGAAATAGATCTTTTGTATTAGAGCTTCCTGTCCTAACCTTAGCGTCAGATATGGCAGTCATCCCCCTTTTAACCCTCTTCTCTATAGTCTCCACCTGGTTTCCCCTCTATTTTTTAGCCACAGAGCACACAGAGGTTATGGCGACCTGAAGGTCGCCGCTACATTAACCCCTGTGAAAATGTAGCGGAGGACTTTAGTCCTCCAATATAATGGAAGCCTGAAGGTTTCCTCTATCTTTTTCCTGCCAGAGAGACAGCTTTGGCTGCAGCCTCACGCATGTCTGCGCCGGTTGTGATATTTAAGCCGGATTCCGCGAGGATCTTTCTCCCTAGTTCCACGTTTGTGCCTTCTAGCCTTACAACAACTGGCACCTTTATTCCTACCTCCTTAGCCGCAGTAATGATGCCTGTAGCAATGGTATCGCACTTCATAATGCCGCCGAAGATATTTACGAATACCGCCTTTACATTCTGATCGCGAAGTATCATCTTAAATGCCTGGGTTACCTGCTCTGTGCTAGCGCCCCCTCCAACGTCCAGAAAGTTTGCCGGCTCGCTTCCGTAATACTTAATAATATCCATAGTCGCCATCGCAAGGCCAGCTCCATTTACAAGGCATCCAATATTTCCGTTGAGTTTTACATAGCTAAGACCCCACTTTTTTGCCTCAAGTTCTGTTGGGTCCTCCTCATCCGTATCGCGGAGCTTTTCAATATCGGGATGACGAAATAGGGCATTATCGTCAAAGTTAAGCTTGGCATCGAGGGTAAGAACATCTCCCTGACGGGTGACTACAAGCGGATTTAACTCCGCAAGCGAGCAGTCGTTTTCTACAAATGCGTTATAAAGACCTGAAATAAGATTCACCGCTTTGTTTACTGTTTTTCCGTCGAGCCCTAAGAAATATACAATCTTTCTGCACTGGAAGGGTAAAAGCCCCACGGCAGGATCGACATATTCCTTGTGTATTTTCTTAGGGTGCGTTTTGGCAATCTCCTCAATCTCGACACCGCCCTCTGAGCTTGCCATTATAACTATCCTTTCCTTAGCCCTATCTATCACTATCCCTAGATAAAGCTCCATTTCAATATCTGATGCCTCTTCTATAAGGAGCTTCTTAACGATTTTACCTTCGGGTCCAGTCTGATGAGTAACAAGACGCATGCCAAGCATTTGGGCAGCGATTTGTTTTACCTCATCAGGCGTGTGCGCAACCTTTATTCCACCCCCTTTTCCTCTACCGCCTGCATGTATTTGAGCTTTTACGACTAGTTTTTCTACTTTTAAACTCCTTGCAATCTCGTAAGCCTCTTCAGCGGTAAAGGCTGCTTTTCCAGATGGCACATACTTAGCTAAAAGCTCCTTTGCCTGGTACTCATGGATATTCAAAGTCGTTCTTCCTCCTTCTAGGTGCTACTTTTGTAACTACAACCGTAAATAAATTGATACATGATACATGAAAGTTCTACGCACATTATCCAGATTGCATCATATATTATGTATCCTGTACCCTTATTCGTGATTATTATGCCTATTCGCGGCGGCTATAACTACGGGTCTTTTTAAATACGCCAGAGCGTGATAGCTGTAAGGATACTGCCAATTATTGCACTACCATAACAAAAGACCGAGATAACAGACCTTGCATTGTGTAGCCCCATATGAACTAGCGTGAAAAGAAAGCGGTGAGCCCAGATAAAGAAAGTAAGCGCAATTAGAAAGAAAAGGAGGAGCTTTATCACTGGATGAGAAACAGCACTGCGTATACGCTCATAGACGAATGGTTCGTCCCCTGCCAAGCCAAACGGTAGGACGAATCCTATTATAACTATTAGAATTGGGACAAAGAACGCTGAAATAGCTCCCCCAGCCGCAAACAAAGACCACCAGATTGGTTCGTTTGATTTACTCATAGTTATGCCCTCAATATGATCCATGCCACTAAGGCAGAAATGACTAACCAAGCAAAATAATGAGCCCCGGCGACGAGGAATGGCGGGATTTGCACCTCTCCTAACCAGAGAACGAAGATCTTAGGGGTAAGGTTGAACCAAGTAATGCTGTGATAGACTGCAAATCCAAGGACGATCACATGTAGTATTATAACGACCGGTGACTTGAGAAGTTCAATCACCCCTTCATAGGCTTCTGGTCCTTGGCCAATCTTGTAGATGACAAACAGCAAAAAGACGCTATACGCCGCAACAAAGACCGACGTCAGTTCACGGACTATAAAAAGAAAGTAGGGGAGTCTTTTCAGCCACCACGTGTTCGCAACGTGGCGATGGTAAGGTTTCATTTCTTTTTTCTCCCCCATGGCAAAAGCATTTCTTTATACCAGTCGACGGTGCTCGACACCTTTGCCCTCTGGATAGCTCCAGCTGGGTCTACAGCCTTTGGACAGACCATGCTGCACTCGCCAACGAAGGTACATTCCCAAATGCCCTCGTGGCTTGCAATGATTTCCTGGCGCTCATCTCGCCCCTGATCGCGTGAGTCAAAGTTATAGCGTTGCGCAAGCGCAATGGCTGCTGGACCTACAAAAGTGGTGTCAAGGACATAGACGGGGCATGCCGCATAGCAAAGCATGCAATTTATACACATCGAGTATTGTTTGTACTCCGCGAGCTCTGCGGGGGTTTGTATGTATTCCCCCTCCTCAATTGGCTTCTCCTCACCCTCCATCCGGATAATCCAAGGCTTTATAGATTTGAGTTTATTAATAAAGTCATCCATAACTATTACAAGGTCTCTCTGTACGGGAAACCCCGCGAGGGGCTCTACTTTAACCTTGTCTGGATAGTACTCTTTAAGAAAAGTAGCGCATGTGAGCTTCGGGACACCATTCACCATCATTCCGCAACTCCCACACACCCCCATCCGACAGGACCAGCGATAAGAGACAGTCCCGTCAATTTGATCCTTTATATAGTTGATCGCATCAAGGATTACCCAGTCCCGCTTGAAGGGAATATCATAGGTTTGAAACGTCGGCTGGTTCTCTTGGTCGGGGCGATACCTGAATATCTCTAATTTCATTGTCTTTTCCATTGTCTGCTCCAGTATACTAAGTTAGACTCTAGAAGTCAGGAACCAGAACCCAGAATAAAATAAGAAGCGAAACCCTCTGTTCATCTGGCTTCTGAGTCTGCTTTAAAACTATTATCCCTCCTTTGCACTTTAGAGTATTAGTGGATAGTGGTTATCTCCCATATACTCGCTCAGCCGGAGGCCAGCGAGTGATGACAACATCTTTATACTCGATTCGGGGGGGGCCATCCGTACAAAAAGCAAGAGAGTGCTTCAGAAATTTTTGGTCATTGCGCTCTGGGCAGTCTGTTCGTTGATGCGAGCCACGGCTCTCTGTTCTGGCAAGCGCGCTGTGTGCAATCGTCTGGGCAACGTCGAGCATGAAATCGAGCTCTAGCACTGAGGTGAGTTCAGTATTAAAGGTGAGGCTTCGGTCCTCAACCAGAATATTGGGAAAACGATCGCGGAGCTCAGTAAGCTTATTACTGGTTTCTTTCAAACTCGCTTCGGAGCGGTAAATACCAGCGCCAAACTCCATAGTCGTCGTCATCTCCTGCCGTAGGGTTGCTGCGCGTTCAGAGCCTCCCTTCTTACGAATAAAATTTTTGGCAATTCTCTCCTGCTCATCAGCTCCCTGTTTCTCTAGAGAAACAATGTCGAGTTCGGGATGCTCAGTTGCGAACCTCGCCGCTACCCTTCCAGCCCGTGCTCCAAAGACCAAAAGTTCAGTCAGAGAGTTGGAGCCTAGACGATTAGCACCGTTTATTGAGACACAGGCTACCTCCCCCGCGGCAAAAAGGCCCGGAATGGAGGTTGCCCCGTGAATATCAGTATCTACACCGCCCATGATATAGTGAACAACCGGACGAACAGGGATAGGATCATAGACCGGGTCAATCCCCGCATACTTTGTCGCTAACTCCCGCACAAATGGTATCTTCTTATCAATCTTTTTCTCGCCGAGGTGCCGAAGATCTAGGTGAACCACCTCTCCATACTGCCCTGGGATCGTATGTCCCTTCTCCAGCTCTTTTACGAAGGCTTGGCTGAGCCGGTCACGGGGTCCAAGTTCCATGCTCTTTTTTACTGGGTGACGAGGATCGGTAACCTCTAACGGCTTACCCAGATCATAGTCCTGCAGGTAGCGATAACCGTCTTTGTTTACCAATATACCCCCTTCTCCGCGAGCCGCCTCAGTAATGAGGATTCCCGTCCCAGGAAGGCCAGTTGGATGATATTGAACGAACTCCATGTCTTTCAATGCCACCCCTGCGCGATAGGCCATAGCCATTCCATCGCCAGTCTTAATCGCACCATTTGTTGTAAATGGGAATATGCGTCCTGCACCCCCTGTGCAGAGAATAACGGCCTTGGCGGCAATCACTTCCAATCTTCCAGAACGCAATTCTAGGGCAGTTACACCCTGACACCTTCCATTCTCGACTAGAATCTTGGTTGCGAACCACTCGTCATAATTGATTACGTTGTCGTACTTAAGAGAGGTCTGGTAGAGCGTGTGGAGCATATGAAAACCGGTTTTATCCGCGGCATACCAGGTACGTTCGATTTTCATTCCCCCAAAGGGACGTACAGCTATCTTACCGTCAGGCTCACGGCTCCATGGACAGCCCCAATGCTCAAGCTGAATCATCTCAGCCGGTGCTTCATTGACAAACAATTCTACCGCATCCTGATCCGCAAGCCAGTCGCTCCCAGTGATAGTGTCCATAATATGGTCATTGAAGCTGTCGTTGTCCTTGATGACTGCGGCGGCTCCACCTTCAGCCGATACAGTGTGGCTACGCATAGGATAAACCTTACTCACTAGGGCTACGCGGAGAGCCGGGTTTGTCTGTGCAATCGCAATAGCGGCTCTTAGTCCTGCCCCACCCCCACCGACAATAGCGATGTCATATTTATGGATTTCGTAACCCATTCCTTTACACAATCTTTATACTTTTGTTAGATTAAAACGAGCAAAATTATTTAACTGAGTTTTACCTTAGTGTCAAGTTATTTAACTAGGTATTTCTGTTTACACGGAACAAATTCCTTAAAGTTCCCCAAGCTCATGGACTCTCCTACATAGCTCTCTAACATGGCTCGCCGAGAGATGAAGCGCTTCACTTTCCTCCGGCGTGAGCTTTATCTCGAAGATGTCTTCAACCCCTCGTCTTCCAAGCTTCACAGGAAGTCCGACGAATGTATCTTTTATTCCGTATTCACCGTTTGCCAGGACACAGCAAGGGAGTATCTTCTTTTTATCCTTAAGTATTGCTTCAACCATCTCTACGGTGGATGCTGCGGGGGCATAGAAGGCGCTTCCTGTCTTTAAGAGTTTGACAATTTCTGCGCCGCCATCTCTCGTTCTTTGAATTATGGCATGAACCCTCTCTTCAGCCATAAGCTCAGTAATCGGAACGCCCGAAACAGTAGTGCATCTTGCGAGAGGGACCATATCGTCCCCATGTCCGCCAAGAACAAAGGCATGTATATTTTCCACTGACACCCCTAGCTCCATCCCAATGAACGTTCTAAACCTTGCAGAATCTAAAACCCCAGCCATCCCCATGATTCTTTCCCTCGGGAAAGCGCTTACTTTATGCGCTACATATACCATTACATCAAGCGGGTTTGTAACGAGAATCAAGATTGAGTCAGGGGACCTCTTTACTACCTCTTGAGTAACCTGTTTTACAATCTTTGTATTGGTTGAGAGAAGGTCATCCCTGCTCATTCCCGGTTTGCGAGGAATTCCCGACGTTATTATCACGATCTCCGACCCTTCCGTCTCGTCATACCCATTTGTCCCGATGATACCAACATCGCGGCCAGATACAGGGCACATCTCCATCAAATCAAGCGCTTTTCCCTGAGGCATGCCTTCAACGATATCTACAAGAACAACATCTCCAAGCTCGAGTTCTGCCAATTTTAGAGCGGTAGATGCTCCTACATTTCCCGCTCCAATTACTGAAATCTTCGGTCTAGTCATTGTGTTTGCTCCTGCTTTATCCATTTTTACAAAGAGGTTAAGTTGAGAATAATCTATTTTTTATTGGTGTCAACTTTTTGAGCGCACTTAGGTTGTTATCCAAAAATATTATCACTTTGAGCTTAATTTAACCTTGCTTATTTGGGAGAAAATTCAAGAATCAGGCTGTAAATGATGCTTGCATGACAGTCATCTCTAGATTATTTGCATACCTTCAGCAGTGCAGGTTTCATAAATTTGCAATTAATAACTCTTCTACGAAAAAGGAACCACTCAAACGCTTAATCAGGGCCCATCCATTTATCAATGATTTTCACTTCCCTTAAGCTTGGGCTTCCTGAAATTTGCTTTTTATTCTTGGTAAAGAAATCATATAAGTAAACGAAGTAGTAGAAATATAAATTATTAGAATCCAATGGCACTGAGTACATTGTTGATAGTAGCTCCGGATGAGGAAATAAACCTCTAATGACATTCATTAGTTTATGATGAAAATTCCCTGAAAAAATGGAATAAAAAAAGCTTATTGGAGAAACCGAAAAGATATACTCCCTATCAAACATCCTATTTTTTATGAGCTCTGCTAATTCATTGCTAAATAGGGCGGGTGTTGATTCAAAAGGAATGTCATTTAACTCATTCTCATTATCGGGACTTATTTCCCGTACTAGATAAAATGTAGTAAAAATCAGGTTGGTTACGTTATATCTTTCTGCCAGAAAATTGAGCCTTTGCCAGTCTATATCCCCTCTGTAGTATTTTATAGTTCTTAGAACGTCATTTAGCTGCATGAGCGAAGACTTGCTCGAAAACACGCCTCTAAATCCGCCATTGGGACTCTGAAAACGGTGTTTAACAAAGTGAAGGGAGAGGTAAAAAATTAAATCTTCAGGACAAAGCATTAGAGCCTTCGTCCCCTCAAAGTCTAATGCCCGAGCCCTTTCCCACCATTTTTGAATTAGACCAGCGTCTGAAATAGCAATAGGGGCAGGTTCGGATTTACTCAATATATGCCAATGTATTTCAATTACGATTTTCTTATCTTGATGAAGATACTGGATGTGATAATTGTTTTCTCTATACCACCCCAGAGACCTTTTCCCTGCAAAAACATATCCCAACTCTGAGATCAGTTTTTCTGAAGACCCGAGATCTTCTTTCCTGACCATGAAATCAATATCAACCATTGGCCTTAGGGCAATGTTACCGTATACATTTTTGGCTAAAGCCGCACCCTTTAAAACCATAACCTCTATTCCTTTTTCATTAAACGCTTGCAAAACCCTCCTAAGTTCTGCATACAGGTTCATGTTGTTGGCAAGGTTGTCATAATATTCCTTTTTTATTTGGCTCATTACGTTCTCTGGAATTAGCTGACTTTCCTCAAAACCCTTTAAGTTGTAATACAACATTGGAGCGACATTGTGCCAATAAGCAGACCTTAGAATCTCGTCCCAGTCTAATGGAAGTCCAATAAGATTCTTTACATTACCACGAGAAACCTCATTTAGCTCCGGCTGGGAGCAGTATAATAAGAGTCTATTCTCACTGGAAAGCCTCATGACTTACACCTAGAAGTGTTTTATAGCCGCTTCCTGTAAAATCTGCTGATCTCCTTCCGGATAGATATACGTTACCTTATAAGTTTTTGCCATTTCCATATCTCTTTCTAAAAAAATTTCACCATTGTATATCAGCCACGCATGCCCATCTAGCAATTTATCTTTCGATTCCATGCTTGGTAATCTAACGCCAAAACATATTTGAACGTTTATACCAGTTTTACGTAAATAATGATAAAGAACCAAAGCCCGCTTCCAGCATATTCTTTTGTATATCAAAAGATTTCGACTTAAAATGTAATCGGTATACCTTACTATCTTTTCTTTTGTTCTCTCCTGATTTAAGCCGTTTAAAGCTTTTACATCGCCTGGCGTTAGAAATTTCATGAGCCTTGGTAGTGATAAAAGTCTTATAAGTAAAGGCAAAAGAGAGAGGAGGATAAAAATCTTGATGAATAGCTCAATATCAGAAAAGGAGTCAAAATTAGTCCTTATCTTTGTTACAAAACCACTGTTTCTAATCATGGGATTACTACTAATTTAACATTTTCAGCCAAAGTTACTATTCATCAAGCGAAGAAGTGAGGAATCATATTCAATTCTTCTTCTCTTGTAGGTCGCCTGCTATACCCCAATTCCATTGGGACAGTATATAGACGCTTCCCTCCAAGCCTCTGATTGCGCATGCCGAAGTCTATTGGCTGCATGCCGGGGATTATCATTTTGACGACATATAAGCCGGTATTGGCTACATCCACGCTTGTGCAGTCTACAGCTATAACATCCATCTTCTTTTTTCTGAAAATATCGAGACAGAGCTTAAGATTTTCTACTGGGTCTTTTTTCGAGTTATCCTTAATCTCTGAGAAGTCTTGGTAGGTATCAGATTCTATAATGAAATCAAGGTGCTTAAGCATCTCAGGGTCGTAGTATAGATTGCCATGTTCTATTGGGCTCCTTATCTCATCAAAGCTCAAAATCTTTACTTGTTCATACCTATCTGGGTAAGCCAAATAATCGGCAAAGAATCTTATACCCTCCCTTAAACCCTTCCTAATCGCAATCTCAGGATTAATGTGACTGCCAGCGCCGCTAATCAGAGCCGGCTTCTTTTTAATCTTATTTACTAGATAAACACAAAAGGCAGGTATCCCTATTTCAGTAGTTGTATTTTGTATAATGACATCAAACCCAAAATCACTCACCTTTTTTACGATTCTAGATATTTCAGATGGTAAGGAATCCAAGGATATTTTTGGCATAGGGAGCCTGTTAAACCACATAATCGTAATCCCGTCTCTCTCAACAAGCTCAAAGATGCCTCCTAAAATTGCCTGAGCCCTTGACGTATGCCCAGCGGCGCCATTACTCGTCTCTCCGCAAAGCTTATCCTGGCCGTACCCGGTATATACAAAATCGGTTGGTATGAGTAGGGCTTCTTTTGTTATTAAATTAAGCCCGGGTGTCCAGCTTATCTTGGAGTTCTCTGAAAACCGCTTCCAGGGGAAATTCTCCTGTGAATATTGTTTCTCCGAGAATAAAGCAATGTCTTTAGGGTTAATAGCGTGCTTTCTCACCTCCCTGTAAGTAGCTACTATGGTATTTTCTCTCCGACTCTCACTGGAATACCTTTCAATTGCTTCAACTAAGGCAGAGCATTTTGCGTCCTCAAGGGTTTCTCCAGTTCCACCAGAAAAGATGAAATCATGTGAATTGTGAAACCTATCATGAGAGCTTCCAATTACGAGCCACCCATGATTACCAAATGAATTCAAATAGTTCGAACTGCTTGATTGTAGAGACCTTTTTACTATTCCTGTTTTTTCGTCGCTAAGCTTTTCTATCCCCTCTATTAGAGTGGCTACATCTCCATTCGTTTTTTCTATGTTAAGTAACTGATGCCACTTACCTCGCTCACTAAGTAAAAGGGGTTTTACGCTTAATTTTTCCTTTCGTCTTCCATTGCAATATGGGCAGTTGGGAACTTTTATTACAGGATGGAGACCGCCTGAAATAGTCTCAAAATTCTGTATAAACACATTATTGATTATTGAAGGAGTCTTAGCCTTTGAAAGAAAATTTATGATCTCCAGGACGGCAAATCTGCTTAGGACATCAGCGTAGAGTTGGGGAAGATTATGCTTAACGTTACGCCCATTCTTCAATAAATAGTCGTTAAACGCTTTGTCCTCTTCCAGGTGCTCGCTATTATTCAGAAGCCTTATCTGAAAACAGTTGAAACAAGGGTCTTCTTTTGAGTTTACAAGGGGTCCTATAAAACCCTCTTCCTCCAGTTGATATACCGGAATCCATGGAATGCTATTTCGTAAGCAGGCTTTATTTACAAGCTCGAATAGGGATGGATTATAGTTATCAGACGCGCAAACTAGTAAATCATATTTCCCTTTAAGCCTAGAAATATCACCAGAACTTATTTCTTGAACTAATCTTTTATATAATATGCGATTGTTATTTGCAGCCTTTTTCCAAACACCTTTGAATGAATTATGACCCCTGTTTTTTAACTTTCTTTCATCCAAAAGCAGAACCTTACCTACCCCTGAGCCTGCTAGTGATGTTGCCATAGACCATCCGAGCGCACCAGCCCCAATTATAACAACCTTAGCTTTCTTTAAATTGCTTTGAGATTTATATTTGTCCTCAGAGTAGCGAGAAAAATATTCCAAGCTGTTCTCATAATGCTTAAGCTCACTTCGGGATAAGTTTTTCGGAATCTTAGTGGAGACATCCTCTAATATGCCTTCGTTATTGAGTAATGTAAGAGCTTTTACTATATCCTCTTCACGGTACTCATCTAAAATGCTCAGAATTTCTTTTAAATAATGCCCCTTATTAAGAAGGGGGAGCAAAACCTCCATAAACTCTCTTAGGCTTTCACCTTCTACTTTAAATATCCCTTTGCCTCTGAATAAAACATACTTATCAGTCGGTATAACGCACCAGCTATCCTTTATTCTTGGCTTAGTGGGAAGGTTATTCATATTTTTCTCATTGAAATATTAATTCTTACCAATTACTACCGAATACACTGCGGACTCCTCTTCGCCATCAATTTCCAGAAAATCATTCAATAAATCATCATTGAAACCGCCCAGCGCCACAGCGCCTATATCCATTGCATTAGAGACAAGATAAACGTTCTGAGCAATATGCCCTGCTTCAAATAGGATGTATCTATATCCCCTCTCTCCGTATTTCATCTGGTTCCTATCAAAAACTGCGGTCATCAAAAATATTAGATTAGCAGATTGAACCGTCTCATCAGTTATAAAACACTTAGTTAGTTCCTTTCGAAAATCGCCAACCTTTATCTTCTCGAGTAAATTCCCTACAGGATAGTAATGATAAAGCCCTTTCTCAATTCCTTTAACATTAAAAACTGCTAAATAAACCTCTATCGGGTAGAGCGCTCCAGCGGAGGGAACTATGTTTCTATGAAGCCTTAAAGCTTTATCAATAGGACGAGTATTAGGTAAACCAAGACTTTTTTTGTCCTCTCTCCTAAGATATATAGTGCTAGTAATCCCCCGCGATAAATAAAGAATCGTTGACAGCTCATTAACACCTATCGGAGAGCCGGAATAGATTCTTTGTGATTTTCGAGTCGTGATAATATTAGTAAAAGACTTTTTTATTTTTTTTAATCTTCTGGGAAGAGGCACTTGTTCCGCCTCAATGTACCTTTTGAATTTATCCCGATAAGTCAGCTCAGCTACCTCTTTATCGGTCAGATATGGAGCTCTATAATGACCCCATTTGCTAAAATCATGGAAAGTCTTTGAAACTGGTGGCAGCCTAGATCCTTCTATAATCCCCTGTTCCAGTAGCACATTAACTAACTCCAATAGGGAATTTTCATCATAATCTTTCAAGCTGGAAGTTATCTCTCTAATTGTATTGCCATCTTTAAACAAGGGTATTATTTTAGGAATTACTTCACTTATTCCCCTTACTACGACTTCCTTGTTTGGTGCAAGGAAAACAGTATTATGGTTATTATCAAAAAAGATATTGAAACCTTGTTTTAATCGGAGGGTGGACTCGGGAGCAATTTTCTTTGAAAGCCGTTCTTTATTCATCTATAACCTTTATCAACTGTTCCTTTACAAGTTCATCTATAAGATTGGATACGTTTTCGTCAGCAGTTTCTTCATCTACTTCAAACTCTTCCTTAACCCTTCGAGCGATTTCGCTTAAGCTTATCCCTTTTTTAATCAAATTCCAGACGTATATTCCAGGTTTATTCAAAGTATAATAAGTTTTTGTTTCAAGGTTCAGTAAAACACCCTCATCTTCAAA
>JAKEHC010000122.1 GCA_022615255.1 Candidatus Dadabacteria bacterium
GACCAATCTTATTTCCTTTTTGCTCTTTCACAGAAAGAACTCAGTCGTTTAATTTTCCCGCTTGGCTCAATGACTAAAAACGAGGTTAGAGAGGCAGCAAAGAGTATGAACTTAAGAGTAGCAAATAAACCGGACAGTCAGGAGGTTTGCTTTATAACTGGCGGCAATTATAGAGATTTTCTTAAGAGTCATATAGAGCTTAAAAATGAAAGGGGTGAGATCGTTGATAAAAATGAAAACGTTTTGGGTTTACATGATGGGATATTTTCATTCACAGTAGGGCAAAGAAGAGGGCTTGGGGTTTCAAACGGAAAGCCGCTTTATGTTATTAAGATTGATCCCGAATCAAATAGGGTTATAGTTGGCGAAGAAGAGGACATTTTTAAAACCAGGCTTAAGGCTAATAACGTAATCTGGATTAACAAAGCTCCTCTCGATGAGATAAATGTAAAGGCTAGAATAAGATACCGTCATAAGGAGAGTGAGGCAGTTATTCATCCCACCACGGATAGGGAGGCTTATGTGGAATTTCAAGATCCTCAACGAGCCATAACACCTGGACAAGCCGTTGTTTTCTACGATGGAGATAGGGTTCTAGGCGGGGGATGGATAGGGGAGGTCTTATAGTGGAGAGGATTTCTTTTGTTACGCTTGGCTGCAAGGTTAATCAATACGATAGTGCTGCTATCTTGAATATGCTTCCTGAGGGGAGGTATAAGGAGGTATCATTTCCTGAGAAAGCAGATATATATGTGATAAATACATGCACTGTTACACAAAAAGCCGATGCTGAGGCTAGAAACTTCATAAATCGAGCAAAAAGAATTAATCCTGACGGAGTGGTTATTGTTACGGGATGCTATGCCCAGGTTTCCCCAAGTGAGCTAGAGAAGCTAGAGGGGGTTGATTATATAATGGGTAACTTCGACAAAGTCAATTTAACTGAAGTCATACAGGATGCAAAACCTCAGCGGGAGGCTAAGGTTATTGTTTCAGATATTTTCAAGATAAGGAGATTTGAATCCCCTGAGATTAAAGAATTTCCTGAACGCACAAGGGCTTTCCTTAAAGTCCAGGATGGCTGTAACTACAGATGCACTTTCTGCATAATCCCATATGCAAGGGGCAGATCAAGAAGCTTGCCTGTTATTGAGGTTTTGAGGCGGATGGAAATGCTTTCTAACTCGGGATATAAAGAAATAGTTCTCACAGGTATTCATCTCGCGAGTTATGGGAGGGATATCGGTACCGATCTTTTGAGTCTTCTCGCTGTAATAGAAAAGGCAAAAATCGTAAAGAGGGTACGACTCAGCTCGCTTGACCCCGCTGATACTACCGAGCGATTAATAAATTTTGTCGCAAGCTCGGAGACAATTTGCCCACAGTTCCACCTGGCACTTCAAAGCGGGGATGTAGACATATTGAAAAGGATGAGAAGGAGATATTCCGCGGATAAGTTTCTTCATGTTACCAACCTTATAAGGGAAAAGCTACCCGATGCAGCAATCGGAACGGATATTATGGTTGGGTTTCCAGGGGAAACGGATAAGGAATTCGAAAACAGTTTCAATTTGGCTAAAGAATCAGCCCTTACATACTTTCATGTTTTCCCTTACTCAAGAAGAAAGGGCACTCCTGCCGCTTTAATGCAGAATCAAATAAGCTCCCAGATAATAAAAAGCAGGAGCGCTTCTCTCAGGGGATTGGGCAGCCAGAAAAAGAACGAATTCTACCGAAGTTTTATAGGAAGAAAGCTACCAGTTCTTGTTGAAGGGCCTGTTGTGAGCGGGCACGAAGGAGGGTCAGGAGGTACTACGCCGAATTACATAAGCGTTAAGATTATTGGTGGCGATTGTAAAATAGGTGAGGAGGTTCAAGTAGAGATTAGAGAAGTTGTGGGAGAGAAGGCTCTAGGATTTCTTGCTTTACATTAGGTCATTATACTATTCATGAAGAATATCTATTATGAATTGTGGCATAGCCTGATTAAACCCATATTGACTTAGCAAAGACACACAAACAAGACTTTATAATGCGCATTAAAAAAATCCCTTTTATATCGTTAATTTTTTGTGCTTTTTTCTTAGATAAACCAGTTGGTTTGGAGTCAGTAGAAAATAAGTGGAACAAATCTGATACTACTCTTAAAATATGGACCCTTTCTGATATTCAGCCTAAAAACCAACAGCAGAAACTAGAGTTTCGAGATGCAATCGAAGATATTAACAAGAATGTTCCTGATATAGATTTTGCCATAGTTGCAGGTGATATAGCTAATACGGCTAATGAAGCAGATTTTGATTGGTACATTTCAACAAAAGACCTCTCTTATATTAAAGAATGGTACGAGATTGCAGGCAACCATGATGTGAAATGGGATAACGGGGTGATTTACAAAAAGAAAATAAATGAACAATTCAACTATTCGATAACCAAAGGAAACATACTTTTTATATTTATGTCAGATGAGCTTACAAGCTCAGAAACGGATATCTCTGATGAAACATTTAATTGGTGGCGAGACTTAGTCATAAACAATCAGGATAAGGTAATTGCGACTGTAACGCATGCTCCGCTTAAAGGAAGCGTAATACTATTTTCGTCATTTAGAAGAAGGCAGATCAAAGATTCCAAGCGTTTTACCGATGTACTTGAAAAATACAAGGTGGACATCTGGATCTCAGGTCATGTTCACATTCCTCAATGGTTTCCTAATGATGTGGGAAATGTAGAGAAGTATAATGGAACTATGTTTATAAATATTGCAGGCATTCGTACTGAAGCCCTCGGATTAAAGCAATCTGAATCGCGGATTCTTACATTCATCTGCGGTTCCGATATTGTACTCCTACAATCTCGAAATCACACTGAGAAAGGATATAGTAAAGACCTCGATACGGCTTTTAGGGTTTCGAAGGAATTTAAGTGTGAGTCATAATGCGTTACCCATTCTCACTTCTTATCCCTCACGTTTAAAGCTGTTTTTTCTTTCTCTTTAGATAATCAACAAGCAGATATTTCCCAAGCTGGGTTGGGGTTGTGAAAAAGGCACGCCCTTTGTTTATACGAGTCATTTCGTCTACGAACCTTCTCAAAGATGGGCTGTCATCAAGCATAAATGTATTGATTGTCACACCCATTCTTGTAGAGTGCTTTACTTCCTTTAAGGTCTCAAGTGTTGCCCTTGGACTTAATCCTCCGAAGAACATAGGTAGTTCAACCTGGAGATAACCATCCAAGAAGTATGCTGTAGGTTGGCCATCTGTGATAAGAATTATTTGTTTGTTTAGTGTCTTATGCCTTGAAACGAGCCTTGAGCCAAGCATCAAGGCTTCTTGTATGTTAGTAAATGGGTCGTTTGAGTCCCAGCTCGTTGTAGCGAGTTGCTCAGGGGTAAGAGTCCTTGCCCTTGTTGAAAATCCGACTATGTAGAAATTATCCCTTGGATACTTTGTTCTTATCAGATGATCCAGGGCTAGAGCCACACGCTTTGCGGCTGGAAACCTTCCCTGAAAACTCATTGACCAACTGAGGTCTAGAAGAATGGCAGTTGTGGCCTGTGTATGATATTCCATGTCATAGACCTCAAAATCCTGGGGAGCGACCTTGATAGGGCTTCCGCTTGTTTCACGAAGTAATGAATTCTTTAGTGTTCCAACTACGTTTAAATTGAACGGATCTCCATATTCATATCCTTTCGTTTCTTCAGGTTTTATGGCGCCGAAGCCGCGCTGCGTGGTTTCGTGTTCTCCAAATTGATGTTTCTTAATTGATGAAAAAATATCTCTTAGTGCATGTTCTCCAATTTTTCTAATTCCTTTGGGGGTAAGTTCTATATACTGACCACGCATCCTAACAAGCCCAGATTTCTCAAGGGTTGATTTGAAATCTCTCAATAAGATGAAAGAATTATAAGCTTCATCACTTATCATCTTCTTTAGGTCTTCAAATCTCACAACCTCAAAGTTTCCTGACATAAGATTATGTTCAAGCTGCTCTATTTGCTCAAACTCTTCGATCATATTTAAGGTTTCCTGAAACCCAAGTGAGGTTTTACCTCTGAATTTTTCGCTGTATCTGTGTATAAAATTTTCGACCCTTTTTATTGATTCCAGTTTCTTCCTTAGCACTTCAAATCTCTCTTTAGCTTCCATACTCATAAAATCGTAGTTGGATAGCTTTTCAATTGCGGTGCTTAGTTTTTGGGGAAGGCTTTTAAGAAGGTTTTTTCTTCGCTGATATTCGGGGGATATACTAGAGAGATTTTCTTTTAACGTATTAAGTTCTTGCTCGACTACCTTGTCTAGTTCGTCCTTGATTTCGGAAAGTGATGTGCGGAGGTTAAATGTTTGAAATTTCAATTCCTTGTATTTGGCAAGTTCCGAACGCAGCTCATCAACTCCCATAACCTTTATGTCCGTACCACGGACGCCCTGTTTCATAATCCATTCAAATGCTTCATCTGTAGTCCATCCTTCCATTAAAAAGTTTGAGAACTCCTTAAAAAGCTCCTGAGGCTCTAACTTAAACTCACTTTGGATCCCATCCCATCTCAGGTATCTATAGGTAGTCGTCATTTATAAATTATTCTCCCACGGACTTTTTCCTTGTTTAGTTTATTACTGAGATGCAGCCCTTCCAGCACAAATTCAATTGCAGATGCAATTTGACCAGGTGTTTGATCTATGCCAAGAGTCTCAATACATTTTTTAAGACCTTTAACCTCTCTTATACCAACTAAGTATTCATCAGAAGACATCGTGTCAGAAACCTCAACGTAGCCTTGCTCAAAACTCTCAAGAAGCTCAGAAAAGGCATTTAAAGAACTGAAATACGAGTCAAAAACTAGTTTTATAGCTCGCTTAATTAATTTTTCTACAACGCTTGCTTCTGTTGCGTCTTCCCCTAGATATTCAAGCTCAATCTTTCCAATAGTCGAAGGCAGAATAGCAGGAAAATCCGTTATCCTTGGTGATACCTCACGTTCTCCCATTTTTATTGCCCTTTTCTCAGCGGCTGCTATTATGCTTTCATAATTTGTAATTGTTGTTCTGACGCTTACACCAGAGCGCTGATTTATTTCATGTGAGCCTCTTGCCTGGAACGTTATTTCGGCAATTATCTCTTTTATGAACTTAGGTATTTTCACTATATAACCCTCTCTTTTTGAAACCCTTGCTTCTTGCTCGGTAATCTTAATTTCTTCCTCACGAGTTGAAGGATAATGCGTCCTTATCTGTGCCTGAAAACGATCTTTTAGGGGTGTTATGATTCTGCCACGATTTGTATAATCCTCTGGGTTGGCAGTGGCAAGGATTGAAATATCTAGAGAGAGACGTAGCTTGTAACCTTTAATCTGTACATCCTTTTCTTCCATTATGTTTAAAAGCCCAACTTGAACCTTCTCTATTAGATCTGGAAGCTCATTTATAGCAAATATGCCTCTGTTACTTCTTGGAATAAGTCCAAAGTGGATTGTAAGCTCATCTGAGAGGTATCTACCTTCAGCAACTTTGATCGGATCTACCTCCCCGATAAGATCGGCGATAGAAACATCAGGAGTTGCTAGTTTTTCTCCGTATCTGTCATCACGCCTGATCCATGAGACTTCTACTTTATCCCCCATTTCTTTTACAATGTCGCGGCACCTTCTACAAACCGGTGCATAAGGACTATCGTTAATCTCACAGCCCTTTATCACTGGAATCTCTTCATCAAGAAGGTTTATAAGAGACCTAATCAACCTTGTTTTGGCCTGTCCTCTTTCCCCGAGAAAGATCATATCATGGCCGGCTAAGATTGCCGTTTCTATACTTGGAACTACGCTCTCCTCATAACCGATAATGCCCGGGAAGATTACTTCGCTACGACGTAGTTTATCGATAAGATTTTTCCTCATTTCCTCTTTTATTGTAATTATCTTGTATTCGCTTGCTTTAAGCTCCATAATTGATCTCGGTTTTTGAGACATTTATGTTACGCCCTCCTTGATCTATATCTTTTTAAAGCCAATTTTCAATAGCTAATTGTTACTTAAATTTCTCATTATACGAAAGTGTTGGTTTAGGTTTATCTTGAGTCATTTTAGAAAGATATTAAGATATAACTTTTTAAAACTGCTTCAATTGCTATAGAAGAGATAGTGAACCTTTTTTAACTCCATATACTTTATACATCAGGTTTATGATGTCAAATAAGCAATTTAGGATTTTATATATAGTCCATATAAATATTTACATCTTCCTTAAAAGTTTTGACGTCTAATGCAAGCATAATGAGTGCTATAGTGGCTTCTCAAGGAAATATAGAAAAGCTAACAATG
Source organism: Candidatus Dadabacteria bacterium (assembly GCA_022615255.1). Taxonomy (GTDB): domain Bacteria; phylum Desulfobacterota_D; class UBA1144; order Nemesobacterales; family CSP1-2; genus CSP1-2. Next base: position 6,323 of record JAKEHC010000122.1, read on the forward strand.
ATCAAGGCACTAAGTCAACACTGGCCTGAATATCTGATCGAGGCTTTTGGGCTTGGAATATTTATGATTTCAGCTTGCTTTTTTGGATTCGTTCTTGAGTACCCAGCTTCGCCAATACACCAGGCAATAACCGACCCTTTTCTGCGACGAATTCTCATGGGAATGGCGATGGGTCTCACAGCAGTCGGTATAATTTATTCACCTTGGGGAAAACAATCGGGAGCTCATATTAATCCATCAGTTACCTTGACCTTCTTTCGACTTGGCAAGATGAAATTCTGGGATGCGTTTTTCTACATTAGTGCGCAGTTTATAGGTGGAGTAGTAGGGGTTTTGGTAGCTTCTACTTTGATGGGCCAAACAATTTCTCATCCGTCTGTAAATTATGTTGCCACCTTACCGGGAATGGCCGGGAACCTTATAGCATTTCTTGCCGAATTTATTATCTCTTTTATTCTCATGTTTGTAATTCTTACAGTTTCTAATACAAAGGACATTGCAAGATATACTGGCTTTTTTGCCGGCGTGTTAGTTGCGGTTTATATCTCACTCGAAGCACCGATCTCCGGGATGAGCATGAATCCGGCACGAAGTTTTGGATCAGCTTTCCATGCACAGCTTTGGAATTTTTTATGGATTTACTTTACTGCTCCGCCACTTGGAATGTTATTAGCGGCGGAGATTTATTTGCGTTTAATGGGCTCGAGTAAGATATTTTGTGCGAAACTACACCATCAAAATGATAAACGCTGCATACATTGCGGCTATCCGGGTGCAATAAAAGTTAATGATTGAAATGAGTTATAAATAAGAATGAAGGTTATTTTATAGATGTTTTAGACTTAGACAAACCATTTATAGGAGGAATTAACATGAGTAAAGTTAGTGCGTTTGGAAGGGTCAAAATGTATCTTTATTGCGTATTATTTGGCACCTTTCTGGTGTTTTCAGTGAGCGGTTTTGCTGCCGAAATGCATACAACTGCACCTTTTAAGGGGGTTAAAGTGAACGGTGGGACTGCAACCCATACGAAACAGAACGGCAAGAATATCCTGTCGCTGTCTGATGACTTTAAGGTACCTAACACACCAGACCCGCACTGGCAGGTGATTGATTCAAAGGGAAACGTTTACCTGCTTCAGCGCCTTGATATAAAGGGCGGAAAGATAAATAAGAGCATCACAGTGCCTGCTTATGTGCCTGATATAGCAAAGGTGCAAATCTGGTGTGCCTTTGCTGAGACCCTGCTTGGTGAGGCTTCTTTCTCATCACCGGTTATGTAGCGGATATGTTTTCTTCAGGGTTCTTTTAAAAGGCTAAGGGTTCCATCCCTATTCTCCTCAAGATGAGGGGAGGGGTGGGAATAATTCTCATGTCTTGTTTAAAACAAATTTAGGAGGGGATAGTCATGAATATTAAGAAATTTATTATCGGGCTTTTTATATTAACCTTATCTACAACGGGTTATGCTCAGGTATCGAGCAAGAAGACTCTCACGCTTGACGGGGCGATGAAGGTAATATCAGCAGCGGTGGATTATGCTAAGAAGAAAAATGCGCCGGGGGCGGCTATAGCGGTCGTGGATGATGGCGGGAATCTAATTGCCCTTGAGCGGCTTGACGGCACGTTTGCCGCTGGCTCGAACATATCCATAGGGAAAGCCAGAACAGCGGCGCTCTTTAAAAAGCCAACGAAGGGGTTTGAAGACATTATTGCAAAAGGCAGAACCTCGATGGTTGCACTTCAGGACTTCACACCACTCCAGGGCGGGGTGCCGATCACGCTAGACGGGGAGATCGTCGGCGCAATTGGTGTGAGCGGTGCGGCAAGCGCCCAGCAAGACGAGGAGATCGCGGTAGCCGGGGCTAATGCAGTATCGAGCGCTACGCCTTCTCTATCAGTTGCTTATTTTGACAAGAATAAGGTCTCAGCGGCCTTTGCAAAGGGCGCGCCTCTCATAGAAATATCAAATTATAAGGTTCACGCAAGCCGCCGCACTGAGCCGGGGATTGCCGAGGTTCATGTTAAAGATACAGACATCATTTATATGCTTGAGGGGTCTGCGACTCTTGTTACGGGGGGAGAGGTTGTAGATGGTAAAACTACTGCTACAGATGAGGTTAGAGGAAAGGAGATCAAAGGCGGGGAGACCCGTAATATAACAAAGGGCGATGTGATTATAGTACCTGCCGGTGTCCCGCACTGGTTTAAAGAGGTTAAGGGACCTGTAATATACTATGTGGTTAAGGTTAGCTAGTACAGCTTAAATATTTTACGGCAACTAAAATCCAATGGCAGACATAGGGTTTTTCTCAATTAAACTATTAAAGCGTTATGAGTGTTTTATGGTGAGCAATCAAAGAGGAGGAGAAAGAGATGAGACAAATAATAATGAGCTTTAGTCTTGCGTTGCTGTTTTTGTCATCGGTCGTTATAGCGGATTTGCCTGTTAAGAATGTGCTTACTCTCGATGCAGCAAATAAGATCGTCGAGGCGGCTGAGGCGGAGGCAATGAAAAGGGGAGCAACTGTTGTTATCGCAGTCGTTGATGACGGCGGGTATTTGATCTTGCTTGAGCGGCTAGACGATACCCAGGTCGCAAGTGTGGATGTAGCCATTGGGAAAGCCAGAACGGCGGCAATATTTCGGAGACCGAGCAAGGTGTTCGAGGACCAGGTTCGGGAAGGGCGTATCGCGGCCATAGCCCTCCCAGGGGCAACCCCGCTTCAGGGCGGCATTCCAATTTTATATAACGGTAAGGTTATAGGCGCAATAGGCGTGAGCGGAAACACTCCTCAAGAGGATGAAGATATCGCTAAGGCTGGCGCTGCGGCAGCGGCTCAAGCGATTAAAGGAGAGAAAAAATGAGATCACGTTTGGTTGTTTTACTTTTTGTTTTAATAACGGTTTTAGGTTTCGGTCTAGATGCCTGTCTTGCTCAAACTACACAGGATATACTAAGCGGAAAGCCGGATGCGGTTATTGATCTGGCGACAAAAGAGGGAGTGACAAAGGTCAATGGTGAATGGCGTTACAGTGACGTTAAGATTATAGAAACTGATTTTAAAGCACCTGGACCGGAAGGTCAGCCTACGGGTAAGCCGATTAAGACTTATGACTATACGCCTCAAGCAGGGATTTCTGATTTTGACGATTCAAAGTGGGAGGTTTTAGACCCGACAACACTAATCAAGAGACGCTCGACAGGTAGGATCTGCTTCAACTGGTATAGGATCAACATAACAATACCTCTACACATTGGTGGTTTTGATCCTACAGGGTCAACTGTCGTATTTGAGACATCAATTGACGACTACGCTGAGATTTGGGTTGATGGTGAAATTCCACGGGCACTCGGTCAAACCGGAGGGTCTGTAGTTGCAGGTTGGAACGCCTCAAATCGTATTGTTGTTGGCCGCGATGTAAAGCCGGGTCAAAAGATTCAGCTTGCCATATTTGGAATCAACGGACCGATTTCAAATCCACCAACAAACTATATATATATGCGCTATGCCAAGCTTGAGTTCTATAAGGGGAGCAAGGTTCCCATGGCTGTGACTCCTCAGGAGGTAAACGTAAAAGTGATAAGCCTTGACCCGGCGATGGACGTCATAGTCGGGCCTAACCCGAAGATATTTAAGCTGGCAGATGGGTTCAAGTTCACAGAGGGTCCAATTTGGGTCAAGAACGGCGGCTATCTCCTATTTAGCGATCCGAATAGCAACATCATATATAAATATACGAAGGATGGACACCTCTCGGTATTCCGTAAACCCAGCGGGTATTCCGGCGCCGACATTGCCGAATACGGACAGCCTGGTTCAAACGGGCTTACATTGGACCCACAGGGCAGGCTCACGATTAACGAACACGGGAATCATCGTGTCACCCGCATGGAGAAGGATGGGACTCTCACAGTGCTTGTAGATAGTTACGAAGAAAAACGGCTCAATAGCCCGAATGATCTTGTTTACCGCTCAGATGGAACTCTTTATTTTACAGACCCACCTTTTGGCTTGCCAAAATTCTATGATGACCCTAGGAAGGAATTACCATTTAGCGGGGTGTATTCTCTGAAAGACGGTAAGTTAACGCTGCTTATAAAGGATTTGAAGGGACCTAATGGAATTGCATTCTCACCGGATGAAAAATATCTATACGTAGGCAACTGGGACCTGGAGAATAAGGTCGTGATGAGATATGAGGTAAATGCAGATGGAACGTTATCTAATGGAAAAGTCTTCTTCGATATGACAAAAGCAGCGGGGGAGGATGCAATTGATGGGGTCAAGGTGGATCAGCAAGGGAACCTTTACCTCTCCGGTCCCGGGGGGCTTTGGGTAATCTCAGCTCAGAGAAAACACCTTGGAACGATTGTTGCCCCCAAGCACATCCACAATATGGCATGGGGCGATGAAGACGGAAAGACTCTTTATATGTGCGCGCGGAGCGGATTATACCGCATGAGGCTAAATGTTCCCGGGGTCCGCCCAAAGGGAATCTAAATTGCAATGCAATCACGAGAATGGACTATTCTTGGAGTGCCCATTGATTGCTCAGGGCTTGAGAAGGGTGTTGAGCGAATGCCGGCGGCTTTACGTGCTGCTGGTCTTACGCATCATCTAACCGTACGAGATGGTGGTGATCTGACGATAGCGCTTAATGATCCACGGCGAGACCCTGTCACAGGTATAATCGGATATGACAGCTTATGCGCTGTGTCAGCTATCATACAGAAGGCTGTCGGAGGTATGTTGTCGCGTGGTGAATGCCCACTGATTATTGGCGGCGACTGCTCGCTATTGGTTGGGGTATCGGCTGGGTTCAAACAGTATTTCGGACGGGTTGGTCTTGTCTTCGTGGATGGTCATCTGGATTTTTACGATGGTCAGTCTTCGCCGACCGGTGAGGCTTCGGATATGGAGTTGGCAATTTTGACTGGATTTGGACCGAATGAATTAATCGGTCTTGGTGGACCACCTCCGCTTATTGCCTCAAGTGACGTTGTTGTCCTTGGCTATCGCGACCTGGAGGAGGCTGCTAGATACGGTTCTCCAGACCCAACCATCATCTTGCCCGAGATGCGTCTCTATGATGTGTCTACAGTGCTTAGCTACGATCCGGCAAAACTTGGAGGCATGATCGAGGCTGATCTCGCTGCCAAGATAGGTTGCTTTTGGGACAAAATGGCACGGTCGACCGCTTTGGTTCGCTGATGCACGACGTGTTTCCCAAGCGGGTCTATCTGCGCAAGAACAGCGATCGCTGGCCGCCGGTGCACACTCCGCTGGTCTGGCAGCGCAATATTCCCAACCGCGTGGGGGCGCTCGCGCATACGCTGCCTGGCGGATTCACCAAACCCAATCCGCCCGTGTTTTCGCTCGTGACCGGCAAGACGAGCTACAACGACTTCAACAGCCGCGAGATCCTGGTGCAATGGATCGACCA
>JAKEHC010000123.1 GCA_022615255.1 Candidatus Dadabacteria bacterium
GATGAATGGTATAAAGTTAAGCCTTTTAACTGGGATGAAGAGTATAGAAAGATTATGAAAGAAGAAGGTGGATTTGATGTGGTGATTGGGAATCCGCCTTATGTTCGTAGTGGAGCTTTAGATAAATCACTAAGAGAATTCTTTTCAGAACAATATGTCAGTGCTACGAGTCAATTTGATATCTATGTTCTTTTTATAGAAATTGGAATTGACTTATTAAAGCAAAATGGTCACTTTGGCTTCATTGTGTCAAATAAATTTTTCATGTCAGATTACGGAACAGGCATCAGGAGAAAAATAATGCAGAACATGAGAATAGAAGAAGTAATCGATGTCTCTTATTTACCCGTATTTAAAGGTATTAGTGTATATCCTGTGATTTTCATTCAAAGTAAGAATAGATTTGGCTCTGATGGTATAAAAGTGGCTAATCAAATATTATCTGAAGATTATCTAAAAGAGGGGCGTATACACTTTGAAATTATTGATAAAAAGGAATTAAGTACAGAAAAGGGATTCGATTTTTCAATTGTTGGTATTGATAGAGAGATAATAAAGAAAGTTGAGAGAGATAAAGAGATGTTGGGTAATTTATGTAAAATATCAAGGGGTTTTCGGCCTCCACCAAGTAAATTAATTATGATAAGAAAGGATAAGAAAGCTGATGTTGTAGGATTTGAAAAACTTATTGTTGGAAAAGATCTAATAGGCCCATATTCAATTGCTTGGTCTGGCAATTTCGTGAAATACGTACCCAAAGAAATATATGAATCTAAACCAATAGAAATTTTCAAAAGACCTAAAATACTCATACGCGATATAGGTCTTGCGTTCAATGCTTATCTTGATTATGACGGATTTTTATGTCTTAAGACAATATATTTTCTTTATGATTTTAGAAATATCAATCCGAACTATTTGATTTCGTTGCTGAACTCAAAAATCATAAATTACTACTTTAAAGCTAAATTTTCTATTATGCACATTGGTGGAGGATACCTTAGATTTAGAAAGCAATATTTAGAACCACTTCCCATTCGAATCATAACTTTCTCTAATCCTTCCGAAAAGAAACTCCACGACAACCTATTGGGGTTGGTGGATGTTATGCTGGACTTGAATAAGAAAATCCAGAGCGCTAAAGGCGGTGAGAGGGAGCAAATCCAGCGGCAGATTGAAAAAACAGACAGGGAGATTGACGAGATAGTTTATAAGCTCTATGGGATCACCGAAGAAGAAAGGAAAATAATCGAGGGCAATGTAGGGACAGGTTGAAAACCTGCCCCTACTCACCCTAAAACGGGTGATATTTTTACCGAAAATTAATAATGGTTTTTTGTTAAAATGGGTAGCCCACCAGTCTTGCTGGTGGGCGTCAATTTAGTGTAGAGACGCATTGCAATGCGTCTCTACTATAGCGAGAATCAAAACCCACCCATACCAGTAGGACAGGTTTTAAACCTGTCGTCGACTATAACAGGTGTATTTTTATTGAAGATTGATAATGACTATCTGTGGAAATGGGCAGGTAATAGGATTATAATACATGTCTGTAAGTCTGGGAAACCTAGACTCTAGCTTTAAGCGTGCCAACCGCTAAGGAAAGGAGGTGCAAAATGATAAAACTTCGCATATTTTCAGTTTGTATTTTATTGGCTTTACTCCTTGGGTTTGGTGTGCTGGTGGTAAACACCGGCGTGGAAAAGAGTATTGCCAAGCAGGTGTTCGATTTGCAGGCTTGTTATAACGCCTGCGGGAGAAGCTGCGGTGCGAATGCCGATTGCGTAACTGAGTGCCAAGCAAATTGTAGATCCCAGTCGCAAGGTGCGCGTAAAGCTGCGCCGGAGCCAACACCAAAGTCGGATAAGTGAGTGCCGAAAGGGAACGGTGCAACAAAGCATCAGGTGAACGAAATAATCATAATCACTTAATCTTCCAATTTGTCTATTAATAGAAGGCATACAAAACTAGAGGCGAAAAGTAAGGGAAAACCCGCTTTCCGACCCCGATGAATCCTTCGGGACATTCATAAGAAGAAATACTGTTATTTTTTTTTGTCATTGCGACCCTGAGTCGAAACCCTGAACGCAGTGAAGGGGCAACGAATGGGAAGCAATCCCTTCATTGCATTCAGGGCAGGCTCTGAGCGATGTCAAAGGACTCCCTCGCTATGACATCCTGTTTCTATCATTGAAAGGGAAATCCTTTTCTACTACTTTTCTTGATTAGATTTTTGCCCATAGCACAAATGCAATAACGAGGGCATAAATAACCAGAGACTCGATAAGAGCAAGACCAATAATCATCGGAGTAAAAATCTTTGCTGAGGCTCCAGGATTTCTTGCAATTCCGCTTAAGGCTGCTGCTACAGCTCGCCCCTGACCTATACCAGCTACACCCCCTGCGATTCCTATCCCTAAGCCACTTCCAATACCGAGACCAAGCTTCGCTAAGTCGCCTAATTCCCCTTCCTGAGCAAACGCATCAGGAACAAACATCACCAAAAGGACAACTCCCAACATACATGCTACTGAGAGAACCCTATTCATTTTTCACCTCCTTTTCAATCTATTTGTCTTTAGTCGAACAAAAACTGTCAAATAATAACGCCCATTCACTCTTAATGTTCATGTGCCGTGGCAAGCGAAATATATATAGCTGAAAGAATCGTAAAAACAAAAGCCTGAAGAAACGATATAAATACTCCAAGACCTATGAAAAGCGCAGGTATCAGAAAATGGGTAAGATTAGTAAAGATTCCCACAACCATATGGTCTCCTGTCATATTCCCGAAAAGCCTTAGGGAAAGAGACATGGGACGGACCAGATGGCTGACAAGCTCAATTACGAATATAAGGGGAGCGAGGTATATCACAGGTCCTGCAAAGTGCTTCAAGTAACCGATACCGTGCTCCTTAAAGCCGTAAAAGTTATAAACAACAAAAACCACAAGTGCACAAGCAAGGGTGGTATTAAGATTTCCCGTGGGCGCAAGAAACCCGGGAATCATGCCGAGAAGATTAGCAAAAAGGATAAACATGAAACTCGTTCCAAGAAGCGGGAAATACTTCTTTACCTTTTCCCGTGACCCCATCATGCTTGTAAAAAGATCAAGAAGGAAATCCAGGGTCAGATATTCAAAAATCGTTTTTAAAGTAAATTTCTCATCAGGAAGGGGCGAGGGCTCTTTAGAAAGATTTCTTTTTATCCTATACGCAGCCAGGGTTAAAAATAGAACAACCAGAACCGCACCCAAGACGTGGCTATAGTGATCCAATCCGAACAAGGTAAACCAACTAAAGTGATCCATCTTTCTTTCCTCTCAAGCCTTCACCAATTATAACTATTATTACCCCCATCATACCCATGAGAAACCCGTAGATGTTAATCCTTGCAAATATAAAAAGGGAAACGACTAACCCGATAAATACCGCCATTTTTATTAAGATAACAAAGATGCTAAAACCCCTGGAATAAGAACCCCTAATAAGAACATTTACTACTAACTGAATGGCTAAAAAATTCGCAAGTACCAAAACCCCACCCACTCCAGCTCCGAGAGCAAGCTCCCGTGAGCCAATAAGTGCATTTACTAATACAAGAATCGCAGTAACAATGAGTCCCTGCTTTTCTATTCTACTTAGCGTCGGCGTTGTCCCCAGCTTCATTACTCTTGTTGTCATTTTTTCTTTTAGTCATCCTGATAAGTAAACTAAACCCGGCAACTACTCCGGCTATAAGTCCTATGAATGTAAACCAGGGGGTTTTTGTACCGACCCATCTGTCAACATAATGACCAGCGATAAGCCCCGCAACGACCGAGAATGCCAGTTCAGTGCCAATGGCAAAATATCTTAGCCACCCAAGATTTTTCTCTTCCTTAACCTTAACTCTCCTCCATATGAATCGTGTTTAGTGACCCGTTATTCAGTACTTCGTCGTCGACGTCTCCGCTGTGCTCGGTCTAAGCCTCTCTCTAAAGATTACCGCGCCGCCACGCCGGGGGGATATGCATTAACCACGACTTATTATCTCTTTAAGTGCCCTATAAACGGCTCTAAGGGTAATATCAACCTCCCTCTCGGTATGCGCAAGTGAGAGAAAAACAGCCTCGAACTGAGAAGGAGGAAACATAATACCTGTACCTAAGAGGTTTTTAAAGAACCTAGAATACATTTTTGTGTCAGAGCTCAAGGCGGATTCATAATCAAATACCTGGCGATCAGTGAAAAATAATGTAAACATTGACCCCACTCTGTTTATTTGGGCTTTAATACCGAGTTTCTCAAGTATTTCGCGAATACCATCTGTAAGACCCTCAGTTAATTCATTGAGCCTTTTGTACGTGCCCTTTTCCCTGAGTTTATTCAGCGTTGCAATCCCTGCAGCCATAGCGATAGGATTACCTGAGAGTGTGCCAGCGTGATACACGGGCCCTATAGGAGCGATAAGACTCATAATATCCCTCCTTCCGCCATAGGCGCCTACTGGAAATCCGCCTCCAATGATTTTACCCAAGCATGTAAGGTCAGGCTTAATATTGTATGTCGTCTGCGCCCCGCCCAAGCCCAGTCTAAACCCCGTAATAACCTCGTCAAATATAAGGAGCGCGCCGGCATCATTCGTAATCCTTCTCAATCCCTCGAGGAAACCCTCTTTTGGGGGCACTACGCCCATATTTGCGGCAACTGGCTCGATTAAAACGCAGGCAATCTTATTTCCGTGTTTGGAGAATAATCTCTCAAGAGACCTAAGGTCATTATATTTAGCTAGAAGGGTATTATTCGTGAATCCTTTGGGCACGCCCGGGCTGCTTGGAGCCCCGAACGTCGTTGCCCCAGAGCCTGCTTTGACAAGAAGATAGTCGGCATGCCCATGGTAGCATCCCTCAAATTTCACAATTAAATCACGCTTCGTGTACGCCCGGGAAAGACGGACTGCGCTCATAGTTGCCTCCGTGCCAGAGCTTGTCATCCTTAGCATGTCAATCGAAGGAAATGACTTAACAATAAGTGTTGCAAGATTTATCTCATCCTCACACGGAGCGCCGTAGCTTGTGCCACTTTCTGAAGCCTTTTTTACGGCTTTTATAACCTCACCGTGTGCGTGTCCTAAAATAAGTGGGCCCCATGATCCAACATAATCTATGTATTTGTTTCCATCCTCGTCATAAATCCATGCCCCTTTAGCCCTTGAGATGAAAACCGGCGTGCCATCTACCGCTTTGAAAGACCTGACAGGGCTATTTACACCGCCGGGCATAAGACGCTCCGCGATTTTATATAATCTTTTCGATTTACTGAGCTTTAACGACATTCATTTAGGATGGTTACAAAACTATAGAATATATGGCAAGAATAGAAAAACCATGAACAAAGATCGCAATAGGTTGGATTGACACAAACCTACATCATCTGAAAGAGGAAAGAAGCCTAGTGACTTCTTTCCTCCTCAAATTTCTCCTTTAAACCTACTAAAATATATCCAGCTATATAGAGAAGGCTTACTCTCAATTAACCTTGAAGTAAATCCTTGCTCCAGGTGCTGAAGCCTGAGGGCCAGTTGGAATAAAATGAGCCCTTCTGTTTAGCTGAAAAGCGTCTTCAGTCGTCCCAGCCGCAAACTGCGTGGTTTCACCACCGCTTGCAGTGCTAATCCTGGACGGATCAACCCCTTGCCTAACCAGATATGCCTTAGTGGCATCAGCCCTTCTTTGTGCAAGCCTGAGGTTATATGCAGGTGTACCTCTTATATCGGCATACCCCTCAATAACAACCGTAATATTAGCATTCTTCTTCAAGAGATCTGCATTCTCCTGAAGTACAGGCTCCGCGTCAGGCCTAATGGCATATTTATCGAAATCAAAGAATATATCCTTAAGCCCGAACTCTTCCTCTACCATTGGTGGAGCCTCTTTCTTAGCAAGGCATTTAAACCTAGCCTCATCTGCCTTTGCCTTCGCGTCAACTAGCATCCTACGGGCTTCGATCTCATGACAGAATTCACTGGCAAGGACCTTTCCTTTAGCCAACGCAGCCTGTGCAGCCGCAAGCTCAGGATCGCCACATGGGTAGCCGCAATACTCTGCATCAGGCTTTCCCACATTTTGACACCAGTCCGCTTTACATGCGGCACACTGATCTGTAGCCGCAGCAACCGCCGCCTCTGCATCTGCAAGCTCCTTGGTTGGAGGGGGTGTTGCACAGCTTATGAGATAAAGCAATGCAACGATAACTACGGGAAAAACATAAACAAATACATCTTTCCTTCTCATCCTACTGCACCTCCTTTAATGTAATTGTTGCCAATATTATACTCATTTTAACTCTTCCCTGCAAGCTCCCTTAATTTTTCCTTTGCTACCTTAGCCTCTTCAGACTGTGGATACTTATCAATAAGTGTCTGAAGGAATATCCTAGCCTCTTCTTTTCTTCCAATATTAATCAGCGAAAGCCCCTGTTTCAAGTACGCAAGGGGGACTCTATTGTCCTTTGGATTAGCCTCAATAAACCCTTGGAATTCTAAGATTGATTCCTCGTAATTCCCCTCTCTGTAATAAGATTCAGCTATCCAATACTGCGCATCGGGAGTCTTGGAAGAATTTGGATACTTGCTCATAAATAATTTGAATTGCTCTCTTGCATCTTTGTATCTGCCTTGGCTGAGACTATTGTATCCATCAGTGTATATGGATGTTTCTGATTCTATTATGGTCGTTGTTGTGCCGCCCTCTTCTCTTAGCTCAGGACTTGATGGAGAAGAAAGAGAGGCTGTCCTCCTCCCTGTAAGCTCATCTACCTTATCCCTTAGTTCCGAAAATGATTGTTGCATGTTCTTTAATTGTTTTTGAAGCCTAACTATCTCGTCATTAATTTCAACACTATTAGTATCCTGGGTCTCTCTTTTAAGCGACTGAACATCCTGTGATAACTGATCGGTTTTAGCTTCAAGCCTAATTTGTCTCGCATACAAACCTCTTACATCCTCATTCGTGGCAACACATCCAATCAACATAACACAAAAAGCTAAAGAAAATAATAACCCTAGTCTCAATTTATTTATCTAGAAGCCTGTGGAGGAAGTGATGTAGGTACAAAATGAGCCCTTCTATTCTCCTGATAGGCTTCCTCTGAAGATCCTGGAGCCCACTCTTCAGTTTCTCCCTTGCTTACAGCCTCGAGCTTAGACGGCGAAGAACCAAGCCCTACGAGATAAGCCTTAGTAGAGTCAGCCCTTCTCTGACCCAAAGCCAGGTTATATTCCTCCGTGCCGCGCGTATCACAATAACCCTCAATGACTACCAGTACACCAGGCTTATTTTGTATAATCTCGGCATTTTCTCTAAGCACAGGCCTAGCGTCCGGCCTTATATCGGCTCTGTCATAGTCAAAGAATATGTCTTGAAGCCCTATATCCATTCCCCTTCCAAGCCCGCCTTCTTTAAGTTTCCTTAATTCTTCTTCCCTAGCCATCCTTTCTTCCTCAGTCATACCCCCCTCAGATTTCGCAATCATAGCCTTTCCCTTCGCCTCGATTGCCTTATACCTCGCCTGTTCAAGAAGCTCACGTGCCTCCCGAGTCTGTCCTGCTGCCATTAGTTGTTTTGCCCTATTGATAAGATCCTCGGCTTCCTGATACTCAGTAGGTGCATACTGCTGGGCTCCGGCGTCCCTAGCAGCCTGTAGGGCGGCTTCAGCATCGGCAAGCTCTTTATCCGGTTTTGCGCAACCGCTTATGTGAATAATAACAAGTACTAGAGCTAAAAGCACTATCAGCGCTCTTCCCGTTTTCATAAACAAAACCTCCCAGCTGGAACTGTTTTCTGATCCATAGTGCTAAGATTCATACCTCATTTTACATTCCAAGTCAAGAGCATTTGATTTCGGGATTATTAAAAAATAAGAGAAAATGTGAATAAATAAGATAAAAATTCATAATGATTACTTTGATCTTCCTTCTCATTCGTATTGCCTTCACTCATGTTAGGTGAAAATTCACTTGAAGAGTCAATTTTACAGTGTTTTCGATGAGTTAGAAAGTTTTTAACCCCATACCCCCCTTAACTCAGAGGTACATTGGGGGCATCGTGTAGCCCGTAATGGGACAATTGAGAAGCAATAAGAGCACTCCTTTATTGTAGGAGCTGGCGGCGGTGCTACTTCCTCCTGCCTCTTCAGTTTGTTAATGCTGCGTACAAGAAGAAACACGGCGAAAGCAACAATAAGGAAACTAATGATTGTATTCACAAATAAGCCATAGTTGATTGTTACAGCCCCTGCCTTTTTAGCATCAGCAAGTGAAGGATATGGTCCGGCTGTTGCCCCCTCTTTGAGAACCAAAAAGAGATTCGAGAAATCTACATGACCAAGCAATAAGCCGATTGGCGGCATAATCACATCTGATACAAGCGATTGTATTATAGTACCAAAGGCTGCTCCAATTATAATTCCAACAGCCATATCAACTACATTGCCACGCATGGCAAATTCTTTAAACTCTTTCAACATTTCCTATCCTCCGTAGCAAATGGTGTTTTTTTTAATCTTAGCAGCCATCATAATGATTTTCGCATAAAAAATAAGCGGTTGTCAAGAGAAAAA
>JAKEHC010000124.1 GCA_022615255.1 Candidatus Dadabacteria bacterium
CAAGATGCGAGGAGGAAGTAAAGAAGAGAAGTGAGGTCATTGCTAGGAACGAAGCAATCTAAGAGAGGGATTGCTTCCCCTTCGCTACGCTCTGGGTCGCAATGACAGGAAGGGGAGGTTTTCATTCTATATAATTGCGTATTGTTCCTATGCCCTGAACCTTTACCTCTACCATATCGCCTTGCCTCATTGTGCCTATTCCAGAGGGTGTTCCAGTAGCAATTACGTCTCCCGGAAGAAGCGTCATAACCCTTGAAATAAATGCCATCAGTTTCGGAATGCTGAAGACTAGCTCAGAAGTCCGAGAATGTTGTCTCCTCTCACCGTTAAGAATCGTAGAAATCTCCAGATCCCCGGGGTCAAGCTCAGTTTCAATGACAGGTCCCAACGGAGCAAATGTGTCAAACCCCTTTGCCCTGGTGTATTGCACGTCTTTTGCCTGGAGGTCGCGAGCCGTAATATCGTTAATACAAGAGTAGCCGAAGACATAATCAAACGCCTCTTTTTCCTCAACCCATTTTGCGGCTTTGCCAATTATTACAGCCAGCTCGCCCTCGTAATCAAGGCGTGACGACATATGTTTAGGGTAGATAATTTTATCCTCGTGACCCACTACGGCTGTGCTCGGCTTCATAAAAAGTAACGGTTCCTCGGGAATGGGTTTTTTCATTTCTAAAGCATGGTCTCTATAGTTAAGCCCTACGGCAACGATTTTAGTTGGAGAGCAAGGGGGAAGGAATCTAATCTCATCAGAGCGGTGTTTATTGTTGGTTATTTTATATTTCTGAAAAATGTCGCCTTCAATCTCATAAACTGAATTATCTTCAAGGAATCCGGAACAAACCCTTGCGTCTTTAGTCTTGAATCTGAGAAATTTCATAGTTTGCTTTTTGATAATAGGGATTGCTTCAGGACTACCTTTTATTTCCATTTCTCGCAGACTTTTTATTTCCCTTTGAACCACACTGCGGTTCAAACAATGCTGCGCTCAAAATAATTCCCCTCGCAATGACAGCCCTTTTCTGACATTACAGGTGCATGGATCGTGGCTAGTGATTAGCGATTCGTGGCTTCGTCGCCAACTTAGACGAACGATTCGATGCACGATGTACGAATCACGATAACCTCTACTTCCCTTTAAAAGTAGGTTCCCTTTTGTCCAGGAAGGCTTTCATACCTTCTATCCTGTCTTCGCTGTCGAAACAGAGGGAAACCAGGGTTTTCTCTAAAAGAAGGGCTTTTTTTAAGTCCATTTCTGATCCGGCGTTGATAGCGATTTTAGCGAGCCTCACCCCTATAGGTCCCCTATTTGCAATTGTGTGTGCAATCCTCCTTGCCTCTTCCATCACGCTTTCGTGTGGAACTACCTTCTCGACGAGTCCAACCCTAAAAGCCTCATTTGCGTCTATCATCTCGCCAGTAAACACCAGCTCCTTTGTCCTTCCGAGTCCTAAAATCCTCGTTACCCTCTGGGTGCCGCCCCAGCCGGGGAATATGCCGAGTTTTACCTCAGGAAACCCGAGTTTAGCTTTCTCAGAAGCTACTCTGATATCGCAAGAAAGCGCCAGCTCGCATCCTCCTCCCAGAGCATAGCCGTTTATCGCTGCAATGCATGGGCTCGGAACGCTCTCTATAAGCTCATATACCTTATGTGCGAAATCCACGTATTCCTGAAATTCTCTATCCTTCATATTGTACATCTCTAAAATATCTGCTCCGGCTACAAATGCCCTGTCTCCTGCGCCTGTTATTATAAGCGATTTCAGGTTTTCTTTTGGAAGCAGGTATTCGAAAAATTCCCTGAGTTCACGCAGGGTTTGCCAGTTGAGGGCATTTAACACTTTAGGACGGTTTATGGTGATTACACCGATGTCGTCTGGTTGTCTATCATAAAGGATAAATTCATAGCCCATACGGTTCTCCTAGGTTAGTTTATGTTTATTTAAGGTTTAATTAATCCAGCCTTAAAGAAACTTGTCAAATTAATTACCCGTTTTGTCTCACTTAATTCTTAACAAAACGGCTTAATAAAATTGTAATGTAAAAGGGGCAAAGATTAGGTGAAACGGTATTCACATATTATATATATGTATTAGTTTAATATGGCACGAGAGGTAATCTTACTTGATCTCGAAAATTATTCGTTTAAATAAGTTATCAGGAATTATGGAGAAGGATTCCCGTCTGATAGTAGTGTTGATACTTATGCTGGCTCTATGGCTTCGACTGACCTTTGTCATTCAGTTGCCTGAGCAGCCAATTTACTGGGACGAGTTTTATTACGATGCCTGTGCAAGGCGTTACGAACGTGCATGGCAATCCGTGTTCAATGATTCGTCTACAAAGGCTCTATTCCGTGAGGCATTTGAACGAGGCTTGCAGAAGGGCGAGACATACTCCCAGGCTGTAGGTTTTTTTTATGCTGTTTTTGGACCGAAGCCGAAGGTGGTGTTTATTTTTCAGGCGCTGCTCGATACTGTTTCATGTTTTTTTATCTATTTGCTTGCAAACCGCATGGGTGGGAGAGGTGTTGGCTTGATTGCCCTGGCATCTTCCTCTTTCTATGAGCCGTTTATCTTTTCCACCGCGCGGTTACAGACCGAAACATTTGCCAGCTTCCTATATCTGGGCGGTCTTTGCGGTGTATTTTTAACCAAGTCAAGATGGCAGTTAGCCGGCAATTTTACGGGTGGACTTCTCATTGCGCTTGCCATGCTAACTAAGCCGTTATTTAAATATCTCTTCCCTGTGTTACTGCTTACAGTGTCATTTCTACCCTACGTCCAACCTCGGCATCGACGGTTCATGCTTGCACTTTCCTTTGCGGCTGGATTCTTAGTCCTGATCGTTCCTCGGCTTATACTCACAAATTCCCTTACAGGACGGCCATTGTGGAACGGGTCGCTAGATCCGAGCATTGAGATGTATGCCGGCGCTGTGATTGAAAACGTAGGATGGAAAACGGGTAGGCTTAGTTTTGCTTACCCACCCAGTGACGAGTTACTCGCAGTGTTGGGGAATGATCCTGGCCGCCCCCCGTCATTTGCTGATTACAGGAGGGCTACGTTTTTAACCTGGTTTCATTACCCTATTGAAAGCGCCTCAGTGATGATGCACAAACTCTATCAAGCATGGGCACATCCTTATAATGATTCACATAACAAATTCCTAAGCGGTCTAATGGGCCAAAGCTACTATCACCAAACCGTCCTGGTGCTTTGTATCATAGGTATGCCATTGGCACTGAGGGCATGGGGTATTGCCATTCCATTGATCCTTACCACCCTCTATATATGGGCCACCTACCTCTCTATAAAAATCGAGGTACGTAATGCCTTCCCAGCAATGCCGTTAATGCTTTGCTTTTCAGCACTGGCAGCATGGAAGCTTGTCTCTGGAGTGAAAAGTGCTTTTCAATCCGGATATACGACTCGCATCGTCCTTTTATTATTGGCAGTGATTGTAGGTGTCATATTTGTGGAGTTAATGTCCATAGCCCGAATTACCGAAGCATTTCCGATTCTCAACGTAACCAAAGCTCATGCCATTAGAGTCGGTGCCACTGTGCTCCTTATCATGCTTATTTCTTATCTGTTATACGAGATTTTGAGTCATGGTAGTCCTCTTAAGACTGAAGTAACGGCTGCAATAGTGCCTTTAGCTCTAGCCGTTAGTATGCTTGTTGTAGGGCGTCCTATGGCTGTTAACTGGCGTCAGTGGCACAGCCCATTGCATGCTGGCGGAGGGATAGTTCGGCAAGAATTTTTTCTACCGCCGAATCTTAAGCCGCCAAAGAGCGCTGAGCTCAGGCTCGACATGCTCCCTAGTCACAGAAGCGGATACGACCTTGTTATTCGTGTTAACAGCGAGGAGATAAGGAGGTATCGCGGAGGGGTTAAAAGAAGAGATGCTGATATTCCGGACCAAAGTTCTTACATAAATCTGTATGAAATAAGAGGAGAGCAAAGAGAGCCTGTGCACGCCTGGTACCCAGTTCCGCTCTCTTTAGAAAAGATAGTGCCAGGCGAGCGAATACGGGTTGAGGTTGAGGTGAAAGCTGGTGGTGGTGAATCTGGTTTTGTGACGGTTTTTGGCGATTATTCCCAGAGAGACGGTGCTTACGACGGCCCCTCACTTCTATCTCCTGGCCTACTAGCAGACACCTCTTTATATAAATATCTTGTCGAAGGGGATTTTCGCATGCGAAGGCAAGCCGTGCTGAGCGGTTCGGGACTAAGCAGTTTCTATAATGGTCACAACTGGTCAGTCGCCGACCTTTCCATAAAGCCAGGGCGGCAGTACGGTCGGTATCGTATCTTTCTATTACTTAAATACGACGATAAACAAGTGGTCATTTGAGTGGAATCAAGGAGGGATTTTATATTAATATCCATCAATATCTTACCTCTTTAAGAAATAGCCCCCAAGGCGGGGCAGTATATACGAAGCTTTTTTTCTCTCCTGATTCTAAAATTTCCCTGAAATCCTCTTTTGTAATCCTTCCATTTCCTACCTGCACGAGAGTCCCTACGATCAAGCGAATCATCCCCCTTAGAAATCCTCTAGATTCTATTTCAAACTCAATTAGAGCATCTACCTTTTTTTCGAGACTTACATGGAGAATCTCACGAACAGTGGTTTGTGTTGAGCCGGATAAAGCAAATGCCCGAAAATCATGCTCCCCAAGAATCATGCTGGCTGCCTGAGCCATATTAGATACATCTAAGGGATCGGGGATAAACCACAACCTCTGTCTTTGAAGCGCGGTAGGATAGCCACGGTTAAGGATTCTGTATAGATATATCTTGCTTTTGGATTTAAGTTGTGCATGGAAATCTAGGTCAACCTCAGCGCTCTCTTTTATAATAATGTCCTTCGGAAGAACGGAGTTAAGCGCTCTCTGGAATTGCAGGGGGGTTATTTTGCTTTCGGTTTTGAAGTTAGCAACCTGCGAAATGGCATGCACCCCTGAATCAGTTCTTCCCGACCCTATAACAGTGATTGTCTCGCCGGTAATCTTATTTAACGCATCTTCTAAAACCTCTTGAATTGTAACCCCTTGTGGCTGCCTCTGCCACCCCAGGTAGTTAGTGCCGTCGTATTCGATAGACAGTTTGATGTTAACCATTTAAGGTTTGCCTTTTTCAAACTTAATCCGCGGATCCAATAGCACATAGCATATATCAACCAGAAGATTAGCCAATACAAGAATCATCGTGTATACAATCGTAATCCCCATAACAAGCGGATAATCTCTATTTGATACCCCAAAGACAAAAAACCTTCCCATGCCGGGGATTGAGAATATATGCTCTACAACGAATGATCCTGTGACTAAAAATGCTGTAATTGGGCCCAGCACTGTGACA